>JAPTWQ010000038.1 GCA_028064945.1 Nitrospiraceae bacterium
ATGGGAGCGTTTCTTTTTCGAGGAGGGCCTTCAGGATTTTCGGGACTTCCCTGTTGATCTGCCTTGCTCCCTGGCTCCCTCCCGCAACCAGAATTGTCAGCAAACCCTGAAAACGCTCTCTGCCTGGTCGATCGGGACGGGGACCCCCGCCCAGGGGAATTCCGGTTGGCCCCCTGTCGCCATATGGAAGAACGACCCCTGCGGCAAAGGGCTTCAAAAGCCGGTTGGCCCAACCTGTCACACCGTTCGGTTCAAGAAGAAAGGCCGGGATTCCCATCAGGGCCGCCGCCAAGATGGAAGGCACCTGAACATACCCGCCCGTTCCGACGAGAAGGTCCGGCCGAACGTCTTTCAGAACCCGAAGAGATTCCGAAACACCTGGAAGAACGCGGGCAGCCGCGTTCAGTTTTGCCCGCAGATTTTTTCCCATGAACCCCGAGGTCGGAATTCCGGCAAAAGGAATCCCTTTCTCGAGAGCCAATCTTTCCTCCAGATTCCCCGGCGTTCCGATATACACGATGGCCGCGCCTAATTCCCGGCGGGCCGCCTCAAGAATGTTGAGGGCAGGAATCACATGCCCTCCCGTCCCTCCCCCGGTCACAGCAAGACAGGAGATTTTCCGGGGAAGCCGGGCGGAGTTCATCGCCTCTCTCCGTTCAAGAGGGACTGTTCCTGGAGAGGTAACACAGAAAAACGGGAGACGGACAGGACAATCCCGACCCCCAGAGCGTTTGCGAGGAGGGACGATCCGCCAAAACTCATAAAAGGCAGGGGGATTCCCTTTGTGGGGAGAAGGCCGGTTGCGACGCCCATGTTGAAAATCGCCTCGATCGCAATCGAAAGGGTGAATCCGAGGGCAAGCATCCGTCCCGCAAAGTCCGGGGCGTGCTTGGCGACATGCATTCCCCGATAGAAAAGAATCCCGAAAAGGAACACGACGGACAGCGTTCCCACGAGACCGAGTTGCTCCCCGACCAGGGCGAAGATGAAATCCGTTCCTGGCTCCGGAAGGATTCCCCCTCCCCCCCAATCATGCCCCAAACCGGCTCCGGTCAGCCCCCCGGACCCCAGGGCAACGAGAGATTGCCCAAGCTGGGTAGCAGCTGCCGATGACGCATGACGAGCCATCCGGAAATTCGAGAATCGCTCCAGGGTATACCGATGATGAACAAGAAACCAGACAACAACAGGGATCGCTGCTGCCGCCAACCGTGCGAGCAGGGAAAGGGGGACCCCCCCGAGAAAGAACATCAGGAAAAGGACCGAGAGCATAAAGACGCAAGAACCAAAGTCCGGCTCCCGGAGGATGAGAATCACATAGAGTCCCAGAAACACCCCGAACGAAATCAGGTTCTTGCGGGGAAGCACCAGCGGGCCGTCCGGAGGGGAGAGTTTTCGGGCCTTGACCAGAAGAACCGCCGTCAAAATGATCATGGCGTCACGTGCCAGCTCGGAGGGCTGGAGCGTAAGCCCTGCCAGATGGATCCAGCGTCGGGCACCGTTCATGACCATCCCGACGTGGGGGATGTAGAGCGCAATCAGGGATATCATTCCCCCTGCGTAGAGGAGAAGACGCCATTCAAACCAGCGATGATAATCGATCCGGGCGACGACAATCATCACACCCAGGGCAATCACTCCGGAAATCAGCTGTCGGGAAAACAGGCGAAAAGGCTGGTTTGTCGACAAGGACGCCGACATGACCATCCCGATGCCGATACACAGGAGAAAGGTGACAGCAAAAAGAAGGAGAATATCGACTTTTCGGGTGGGAAGAGGCGTCTTTCCGGCCTCCGGAGGCTCCGCCAGCGGAATCCCCATCGCTTTCATCGGACTGGCTCCCGACGACGGATCCAGTTTTCCACGATCGACCGGAAGACAGATCCCCGCTCTTCATATCCGTGAAACATATCGTAGCTTGAACACGCCGGGGAAAGGAGAACCCTGTCTCCTTCGGACGCCTGTCCGGCTGCGACGTCCACCGCCTCCTCCAGACTTTCGCACAATGTCATCGGAACAAGACTTCCCAGCTCCTCCCGGATTTTTTCCCGGGCTTCACCCAGAACAGCAATGGACTTGACGGATGTCCGGATCCCCTCCCGGAGAGGCGCATAGGGAGCTCCCTTGTCCCGTCCCCCCAGAATCAGGTGAACGATTGGAGAATGACCCGCATATCCCTCCAGAGCCAGGCGTGTCGCATCCACATTTGTCGCCTTGGAATCATTGATAAAGCGGATCCCTTTCCATTCTCCCACCACTTCCATCCGGTGCGGCAGACCCCGGAATGAGGCAGCTGCCTTTTCCAGGGCTGTTGTCGCCTGTTCCGGATGTTTGCCCGTGGCCTGGAGATACAGCACGGCACCCAAAAGAGCCGCAGCCAGATTCTGCCGGTTTCCCATCCCTTCGAGAGGAAAGTTTTTCAGATTCCAGGAGATCGGGGGAAGACCTTCGATTCCGTCAAGGGTTGCCGACAAGGGATCCCCTTCCAGGATGAGCCCCCCGGTCCTGTCCGGACAGGGTTCTTTGGAACCGTAAAACCAGGCCAGTCGGGATGAAATGGGGGAGAACGGCGGATATACACCGCATGCCGGATCCCGGTTCAGAACGGTAAAACTGTCTTTTTCCATTGTCTGGAAGGCATTCCATTTTGCACGGCGGTAATGGTCCACGGAAAGATAGCGGTCCAGATGGTCCGGAGTGATGTTCAGAAGGAGATTGACCACCGGCCGGAAAACCCCCATCGTTTCCGCCTGAAAGCTCGAGAGTTCCACGACCGCGACAGTGGGCAGGGGGGAGATTCCCTCCCGTTCCGACAGAACCATCTCGGAAAGAGGCGTTCCGAAGTTCCCTCCCAGAAAGACACGTTCTCCGGCAGCCTCGAGGAAATGGGCGAGGAGAGCCGACGTCGTCGATTTTCCGTTTGTTCCGCCAACCGCCACAAGGGGAACAGACGTCCTTAAGGAAGCCCATTCCATCTCCCCCATCACGTTTCTGATATACAGCGGCGCTTCCTGTCCCGCCCATTTTCGCGTCGGAACACCTGGACTCACGATGACAAAGGGCAGCGACAGAATCTCCCGGGCTTCGATCGCCCGGCTTTCCTGGACATCAACCCCCTCTTCCCGCAGCAATGTTTTTTCTTTTGGGGAAACAGGCCCCTCGTCCAGCAGACGGACGCGATATCCCAGCGCCCGAGCAAGACGAGCGGCGGCCACCCCCGAACGTCCGGCTCCAATCACGGTAATGGTTTCCCCGACAGGGGGAAGCTTCCTTTCCGTTTTTTCCGTCATTGGCCGATTCCGGTCATTCCCCGCCTCCTTGCCATCAGCGAAGCTTGAAGGTGCTCAAGCTCAAAAGAGCCAGGATGATGGACACAATCCAGAACCGCACAATCACCTTGGGTTCCTCGACACCTCCCAGCTCATAGTGGTGATGCAGGGGAGCCATTCTGAGAACCCTTTTTTTGCGAATTTTGTATGAGAGAACCTGGGCAATGACCGAGACGGCTTCGGCGACAAAAATCCCTCCCAGAAGAAGCAGGAGAAGCTCCTGGCGCGTCACGATCGCCATCATGCCGATGCCTCCTCCGAGGGCCAGGGCTCCCACGTCACCCATGAAAATCGAAGCGGGATAGGCATTGAACCAGAGGAACCCGAGAGAAGAACCCACCATGGCCCCGCAAACAATCGCGAGCTCCCCCGCTCCAGGCACCGGAATGATCGCGAGATAGCGAGCAAACAGTTCATGACCGGTAACATACGTGATCCCCATGAAGGCAAGAGAGACGACAATGACGGGTCCCACCGCCAGCCCATCCAGTCCGTCCGTCAGATTGACGGCATTGGCTGTACCGGACAGCACACCCACGGCAAACGGGAGGAACAAAATTCCCAGAGCCGGATTCAGCTCCTTCAGAAAAGGCACGACGATGCGTGTATCTGCGTGGTTGACCCAGAGGTACCACAAACTCAGCAGAACCCCGGAGTC
>JAPTWQ010000059.1 GCA_028064945.1 Nitrospiraceae bacterium
GGTGGCGGTGCTTCTGGTGGCCTGTCCCTGCGCCATGGGGCTCGCGACCCCGGCGGCGGTGATGGTGGCGACGGGGCGCGCCGCCCGCCTGGGGATCCTCTTTCGCCGGGGCGAGTCCCTCGAGGCCCTCTCGCGGGTGGGGACGGTCTTCTTCGACAAGACCGGAACCCTGACCCAGGGGTCCCCGGCGGTGGTCGATCGCGCCAGCGTCGCAGGCGAGACCCCGGAGGGGCTCCTCTCCCTGGCGGCCGGGATGGAGCAGTCCTCGACCCATCCCCTGGGGCGGGCCATCGTGGAGGCGGCGCGACGAGAGGGGCGGCCCCCGACCCCCGTCGAGGAGGTCACGGTGCTTCCGGGCCGGGGGCTTCGGGGGATCCTTGAGGGGGAGACGGTCCTGCTGGGGAGCCGGCGCCTTCTGGAGGAGAACGGGATCGGGCTTCGGGAGATGGCGGAGCGGGGCGCCTCCTGGGAGGCCGGGGCGGCGACCGTCGTCTATGTGGCCCGCGGGGGAAGCATTCTCGGGGCCTTGGCCTTAAACGATCCGCTGCGCCCGGAGAGCCCCGAGGTGGCCGCTCGCCTTCGGGGAATGGGTCTCTCCCTCGCCCTGGTGACGGGGGACGGCGCAGGACCCGCCGCCGCGGTGGCGGAGACGCTGGGGATCTCCGAGCTCCATGCCGGGTGCGATCCTCTGGAAAAGGGGACGATCGTGGGATCGGCCGTCGCCCGGGGAGAGAGGGTGGCCTTTGTGGGGGACGGGATCAACGATGCCCCGGCCCTGGCTTCGGCTACCGTGGGCCTCGCCCTCTCCTCGGGGACGGGGGTTGCCGTGGAGACGGCGGATGTGACCCTGGCCGGGCCGGGCCTCTCCCGGCTTCCCGCGGCGATCGCCCTCTCCCGGCAGACCCTTCGGACCATCCGCCTGAACCTCGTCTGGGCCTTCGGGTACAATATTCTTCTCATCCCGCTGGCGGCGGGGGCGGCCCGTCCCTTCTGGGGGATCGCGCTGACCCCCATGATGGCCGGAGCGGCCATGGGGCTCTCCAGCGTGCTGGTGGTGGGCAACAGCCTGAGGCTTGCGGGCTTTGCCCGGGGAACATCGATCGACGGATCATTCACGGCCCCCCTTCGGGAGTTCTCCGGTGGCACCGGAGGGGAGCCGTGATTTTCGTTCAGCGCGCCTCCGATCACCAACAACGTGGGTGAAGGAGTGAATGCCAGGATCCGGACGATCAGAAAACGGGCTGAGGGATGTCGGAATAAGGATCGATTCAGGACAGCGATTGACGTTCACTGTGGCGGAGTTGGTCGCTGCTCCGCCGCTTGACTTCGGCTGAGGCTCGGTGGCTCGTTCGTGCCCCCTTTCGCGATTTTCAGAAAGTCCCTGTCCGCTTTTCTTATTTTATCGGATTATGTGCAATAATGTGAATGATTTAAGTAATTAGTTCCAAATAAGCAAACGATCGTTGTCTTATTTTTTTGAGAGAGGGAGGAGATGGAGCCGATCAAGGATTCTGATATTAAGTTACGGATAGAACGAGATAATCCTTGGTGGTCCACGATCGGGGTCAAGATTCCGGAAGCGGAATATGCTCGCCGTGTTTACTTTGGTCCGTTTAAAGTGCTTGCCTTAAACTTCAAGATCCGCCGTGCAACCATATTGCTTGGCCCACGCAGGGTTGGAAAAACCTTCATCATAAAGCAAATCATTCATGAAGCCATCCAGGAAGGATTCGATCCCAAGGGAATCCTGTATGCAAGTATAGACGCTCCAGTATTTTCGGGGCTCTCCCTGGAAAAGTTCCTTCATTTCATGCCGAAAGAGACCCAAAACGAGAGACGACTCGTAATCTTTGACGAGATTCAATATCTTCCTGATTGGGAAATTCACTTGAAGGACCTTGTCGACACCTATTCAAATACAAAATTTATTGCCACAGGATCGGCCGCAGCAGCTCTGAAACTGAAAAGCCAAGAATCCGGAGCCGGACGATTCTCGGAGTTCATGCTGCCTCCCTTAACGTTTTATGAATTCCTTTGTTTTATGAAAAAGGACGAAGAGCTAGTGGAGGTTAGGGATGGCGTCTATTATTTTAATGACATTGATTTGTTGAATGAAAATTTTATTGATTATTTAAATTACGGAGGATACCCAGAAGGTGTTCTGAATCCGGAAATCAGAAGCAATCAAGAGCAATTCATTAGAAATGACATCATTGACAAGGTCTTGCTGAAGGATCTGCCAAACCTTTACGGCATTGACAATATTCAGGAATTAAACAAGTTGTTTTCATTTTTGGCCTATAATGCAGGACAGGAGGCCAGCTTGGAAAATCTGTCTCAAGGTTCCGGAATATCCAAGCAAACCATTAAAAAATATATTGAATACTTGGAAAGTGCTTTTTTGATCATCAAGCTTCCAACCGTCAATGATCATTGCAGAACATTCCTCAGGGAGCGAAATTTCAAAATTTATTTAAATAATCCCTCAATGCGGGCCGCCTTATTTGCTCCGCTCCATTCGGACGAAAATGAAAGGATTGCTCATCTGGCCGAATCTGCTGTTTTTTCCCAATGCCAACATTCCGCTGAATTCCGACATTTACGATATGCCAGGTGGAAGCAAGGTCGGAATGAAGGGGAAGTTGACATTGTTTATCTGGAGGCTCCAACGGAAAGACCCGTCTGGATTGGAGAAATCAAGTGGTCGGATAAGGTTGTCAGTGACGGCCACTCAGAGATGAAAAACATCATCTATTTTCTGAAAAAGCATGACTCAGTCAAAAGTGTTGTGTTTACAACGAAATCATCATTCGGGGAGAGAGAGGTCGAAAACAGGAAGATTTTTCTTTACCCAACGGCGGCGTATTGTTATGTTGTGGGAAGAAACATTACGGCTGATCTTGACGCCGTTTCTCAGGTAAAGGCAAGAACCAAAACCTCAAAATCATCACAAGAAACCTAAGCAAAGACGATGGAGGGGACAGTGAAAGGGCTCCACAATCGTGTCGTGAAGGGGGCACGTCTGGATCGGCCATCCTTTCGGGGCCTGGATCTGGGAGAGTGCTGAGGCGGTAGGCCCCCCTCCGGCAGTGCTCGGGTGACACCGGAGGGGATTTTTCTGAAGTTTTTCCACCCCATCATCTTTTGAAAAATGAATACGTCTATGACGGGACGTGCTGAAAAAACACTCAACAAGGAGACATGATGGCAACGACGGTTCTGAGGGTGGGCGGCATGACCTGCAACCACTGTGTGATGGCGGTGACGAAGGCCCTCGAGGGGGTGCCGGGGGTGACCGGGGCGAAGGTCTCGCTCGAAAAGGGCGAGGCGGTGGTGGAGGGGAGCGCTCCCCGGGAGGCCCTGGTGGCGGCGGTCAAGGCCGAAGAGTACGAGGTGGAGTAATCTCCTTTCTTGATTGCCGGGGGCGGGAGGGGCAATCTTGCTCTCACATGGCCCTGTCTTCTTTCCGGAACACCCTGATTGTCAGGGGAGGCCAAGGTGAAAAAATCTCTTGTCTTTTCGCCTTTTTCTTTGCCATGAGGGTCTCCGGTCCCCCTGCCGGGCCGCTCAATATCCATGGCCTGTCCATCCGCCCCTTTCCATCGCCAATACGATGTCGACATGGCCTCTCTTCGGCCGTAAGGAAAAGTCAGGAGCCCAGGAGGCGACGTTGCTTTTTGGCGTCTCTGGAATTGTGCCGTGACGGGAAAGCTGGGAGACTGTCTGTGAGATCGAGGGTGGGGCTCCAGACGGGGAAAGATCCGGCTTCCTGCCACGGCTTTATTGTCTGGGGTCCTCTCTCCCGATCACCCCTGTCATCCTTAAGTCATTTCTTTCCCCGTTTTTTTGCCCTTGCCCCAGCCAATGTCATGATGCCCCCCACAAATCTTCGTTTTGCCATCCCTTGCTTGACTTCGTTTTAATAGTTGTTGCAATATTGAATTTGCCGAGCTGAGGTTCTTCTGGGTCCGGGGGCTTTCTT
>JAPTWQ010000092.1 GCA_028064945.1 Nitrospiraceae bacterium
ACCGCCATTTTATGGTTGTACTCACACGAACGAGAGCCGGGAGGATGAAAAAATGCGGGGATCTCTTCCCCCCCCCTTCTCCACTGGTCGCCTTCCGTCTCGTCGCTCGCTAGCCCTTTGGGGGGGCGCTCGCTTCTCGAACTGGTCCTCCGGACCCGGCGACGGCGTTCCGGACGGGGCGGGATCCCCCAGGCATCAATCCCCGGAAAGCGATCATGACACGTTTGTAATGAGCAGCGAAAAGGTCGCCCCGGTCGACCTTGTTGGGAGTATCTCGCCCTCAAGGGCGGATGGCTCTCCCCCTCCCGTCCCCCGCAGGGGGAGGCGGCCTCGCCGGCCAGGCATCCGGAGCTCCCCGCGTTGCGGAGGCCTCCGGACCCGAACAGGGAATCTCACCGGGAGAACGATCGAGTCCTCCGGAAAAACGGTCATGACGCGAAATCTTATCCAAAAGCGCCCCTTTGCATAACTAGTTATTCTGGTAAAATGAATATAACTAGTTACACACCACCCAGGAGGAGACGATCATGGCGACCCAAGCGGAACGGCAGAAAGCGTATAGGGAAAGAAAACGGGCGGCAGGAAAAAAGGACCGGCTCTACTTCACTACCGATGACCAGGACGCGGCGATCCGGGGATTCCTCGAAAAGGGAGCTTTCCCCGGGGAAGGAGTCCGGGTCCCCGAGCAGTGGATCCGCGACAAGGACCTCATGGCGGCGATTCGGGAGCGGCTGGCCCGAGCCGAAAAACGTTATCGGGCGAAGGACGGGACGGAGTTGACCGTCTTCGGTCTCCTGGCCCGGCTCTCCGACGAACGGATGAAGGTCTCGAAGGACGACGACCGGAAGATCCAGGACCTGGTGATGCTCCTGGCGAGAAAGGCGGGGGTGGTGTGAGAAGGGGACGGAATTAGTGCGCGGCGACTTTCGCTTCCAGCGCGGCCAGACGTTCCCGGATCTCCAGGGCCGTCGTCAGCTTGTCGTCCAAATGGTGGATCTCCACCTTGAGTTCGCCGCGAACGGAATCGATCTTGTCGTCCAGTCGCTTGATCTCGACTTCGACGCGCGTCAATCGTTCCCGGAGATCGCTGATGCCCGGGGCGACGGTTTCCTGGAGGATCTTCTGGATTGCTTCGAGGGATGAGGCCATGGTTTCTCCTTTGACTCGATTCTACGGGATAAGAGGCGGACTTTCAACCGAGCGGAGGAAGGTCTCGAAGGATGACGACCGGAGGATCCAGGACCTGGTGATGCTCCTGGACAGGAAGGTGGGGGCCGCATAACTAGTTATAGAGGGGAAGGACAAAATGTCCCCTTTTTGTCCCGGGGGGAATTAGCGGCCGACCATCCTGGCCTCCAGTGCAGCCAGACGTTCCCGGATCTCCAGGGCCGTCGTCAGCTTGTCTTCCAGATGATCCATTCGGGCGCCTTGACGAGCGAACCCATTGTCCATCTTGTTTTCGAGACGGGCAAGGCCGTTGTCGATCTTGTCGTCAAGTCGCTTGATCTCGACTTCGACGCGCGTCAATCGTTCCCGGAGATCGCTGATGCCCGGCGCGACGGTTTCCTGGAGGATCTTCTGGATCGCTTCGAGGGATGAGGCCATGAGTTCTCCTTTGACTCGATTCTACGGGAAAAGGCCCACTATTTCAACATCTCCGCCAAGTCCTCCGCTTTCAGATGGGTATACCGTTTCAGCATCTGCAACGTCTTGTGGCCAGTAATCGCCGCCACCTGCATCGGATCAATCCCTTCTCGAAGAAGCGACTGGTGGCCTCGTGCCGGAGGATCGATGAAGATTAGGGGAAAGAGAGGGCGGGAGGGTTGGGGAGGGGGATAGGACGACCTATTTCCTTTGCCGCTTCAATCCAAAGTTCAATGGCTGTTTCAACCTCTCGAAGAGCTGCTTCCCTGGTTTCTCCCCATGCGGAACATCCTTCGAGTTCGTGGACGAAGGCGATAAAACCCTTGTCCTCGTCACTCCAGAAAACTTCGACTGTATGGTGGTCTTTCATGATAAGCTCCCGAATTTTCCAATCATCTTGATCAGTTGTTTCGCCTGATATGCTGGAATTCTGCCACTCCGGTTCTGGAAATTCAAGATATCCTTGGTATCGTTTCTACCGAAAACGACATGGGACCCCTTCCCTCCCTTTTTCTCGAATCCCAGGGACATGGCTACCATCAAGCATCATCGAAGCGAACATCGAGAGGATTGTTCCGGACCGATTCCAGAAGCTTTCCGAGTTTGATCACTTCAGGAGCTCCGCCAGATCCTCCGCTTTCAAATGAGTATACCTTTTTAGCATCTGCAACGTCTTGTGGCCAGTAATCGCCGCCACCTGCATGGGATTTAGGCCCTTTTCGAAGAACCGGCTGGTGGCCTCGTGCAGGAGATCGTGAAAGGTCAGATCGACCAGAAAGGCGGGATCCGCCTTAACCCCTTTCTCCTGGCACTCTTTCTCGTAGGCTTTCCGGGCGCGGGCTATGACCCGGGCAAAGGCATGGGTGATTGATACCGATTCAACCCCCCAGACATTCCCGTCGAGCCGGCGAGGAAGATTCGACAGGACCCGGACGGCTTCCGTCGAAAGAGGGACGATCCGCTTTTCTCCGTTTTTCGTTTCAGGAAGGGTCACAGTCCGCTTTTTAAGGTCCACCAGGTCCCAGATCATCCCGGCCATTTCGGACCGTCTCATGCCCGTTTCCAGGGCGAGTCTGACGATATGGGGAAGATCACCACCGTAGGATTCGCAGGCTTCAATCAGAGCCTTTTCTTCTCCAGGGAGGAGACGCCGATCTCGGGATTTGTTCGGAATCGGTCTCCGGATCTGCATGACCGGATTGATCAGACCGAACATACCCCATTCTTTTATCGCGATCGTGAAAAGATGGGATAAAAGGCTCAGTTCGTGCCGGACGGCGGTGGGGGATACTTCTTTGAGCCGGGCGTCTCGATATTTGGAGATATCCAACCCGTTGATTCCGGCGAGAAAACGACTGGAGAGAAAAGATTTTTTTAGAGTGCGGATATAGACCTTTTCGATAGCATGACTTTTCTTTCTTGAAGAAATTTCTTGTCCGTACCGATCCAATGCTTCAGTCAGCGTTGTGCTTTCAGCTTCCTTCCGGGAGACGAACATTCCCCTGGTCATTTCGGATTCGACCGTCGAAGCCCAAGCCTCGGCTTCTGCCCTGGTGTTGAAGGTTTTTGTCTGGACAGGATAGCCTTTTCGTCGGATCTTTGTTTGCCATTGATAGGGACCGCGTTTAGAATAGGTTGCCACGACACCCTCCCGGGAAAGATGTTCCCCTGGATGGAGTGTCCCCAAAAATCAATTTTAGGAGAAAAGAGCTTTGGAGGATTGTTCTGAAATGGCTTAAAAAGGTGGTGCCGAAGGCGGGACTCGAACCCGCACGACCTTGCGATCACTAGACCCTGAACCTAGCGTGTCTACCATTCCACCACTTCGGCACAATCCGGACATTCGGAAAACTTGTCCATTCTATCCTGTTCGAGAGAGAAATCCAAGGGGCAAGAAAGCCCATTGGCCGGAAGATTACACGGCTCGGAAGAAATCGGCAAAACGCATCCGCTCTCAGGAAGGGGCGGGAGCGTCCCGGAACAAACATCAAATCGCTTTTCCCAAGAAATCTCTCGCTCCGCAGATGAGATCTTACCCTCTCCTGTTCATGGATGGGGTTGTCATGGGTTCGGGGTCTCGGAAGATTTCCCCCAACCCCAATCACCCACAATGAATCGTCTCACGCCAAAGAAGGAGGCTTCATGTCAGAGAATGACCCGAAATCACAAAACCGCATGGAATCGGACAGCATGGGAAGCATTCCCGTGCCAGCCGAGCATTATTGGGGGGCCCAGACGGCACGGTCCCTCATTTATTTCGCCATCGGGCAGGATCGCATGCCGATCCCTGTCGTTCGGGCCTTT
>JAPTWQ010000099.1 GCA_028064945.1 Nitrospiraceae bacterium
TCGGCTCCCGCCGCAGCCGAAAGAGTCGCCGCCGTCGCCGGCGCATAGGTGACTTCTCCTTCGGCCACACAGGCGGCGAAGGAGGAGCCTCCCACGGCTTGAGCGGGGGAAGCGGACAGGGTCAGGAGAAAGAGGGCTGAAAAAGCCTGAGGGAGGATGTTCTTCATCCTTGAAGAGCGAGCCACGAGACGATCAATTTTTGTTCAGGAGATGAAAACCGAGGGGAGAACTGATCGAGAAGGCAGAAGAGAACTCTATCGACAGATTTGACGGACATGGTTCCGCCAGCCTCGGCTTTATTGATCCGCAGCATTAGGGATCTCGCGTATGAGCATACGAAAATCGTCGGACTGATTCTTACGGGCTTCGAACCTCATGACGGAATCGCGAAGCCATTTTTCCATATCGGCGTTGGCCTGGGCATGGCTCCTGTAGCGAAATACCCCCTTTGGAGCGATTCCGGAACAGGTTTTCTGTCTGGAAAAGACCATGCGCGGCTCGGAAACGTTGGGAGTGCCGATTTTCGAAAGATCTTTCTCTTTCCTGCCGAGGATTCTTTTAATGGGTTGTTGATCCGGTGGCCCCGCCGAGTCAATCTCCCAGTCCATATCCCTTATCCTTCCTTTTTTCCAGGGTACGTTCAAGGACGGTCCGGTCCAACTGATCTTTGGGCCGTATTCCTTGCTTGGTTAACAGGAGACCTTCTATGGAGAGGACAGGGATGTCGATTCCACCGGAATGGATTGTTTCGGCATATTTTCGCATGGCCTCCCAGTTCTTCCCGCAGGCCGACGGCATGACATCGATCGTCACATCATCGTTGATCCGGATGGCCATCGTATAGTCAGGTTCAAAGACGTTCCCTTCGTTTTCAAGCTCCTTTGCAGCCTTGTCCGGAAGCTGGGACAGAGCAAACACCCATTTTTTCTGGTTCTCCAGTGTCGGATTGACAAGAATATCGATATCATCCGACTGTCGATTGAATCCATGGGCGAAAATGGCATACCCTCCGATTAAAATGTACTCGACACCCTCTTTATTCAATAGGTGGCAGGTATGAACGACATCGTCCCATGTCGCCGGCCGCGTATATTGTTCGTCCTCTTCCATCATGGTTCCTCCAGCGATTTAAAAACTGACTTTTTCCCAATCCGTAGAACGCGGAAAGGGCATCGCGATTATTTCCCTATAAAGTTTCTGGGCTTTTTCGACCGATGAGCCGCATTCGCAAACCGCCTTAAGAATGGACGCCGGGGAATTTTCATTGAAGAGAGAGACAAGAATATCCTTTGCAGGAGTCGCAATCCCGACAAGACTCCCATTTTTCAAGGCATTGTAAACATCCTGTTCCTTTACAATATCCGGTCCGTAGGGAACACTCAGGTGAAACGCGATCATGGTCCCTGCGCTATCCATTGTCGTTCTTTTGTTCATTTCGGCTTCCCTTCGTTTTATCCAATCTTTTAAGATACGATTATTTTATCACAGCGGACCAAATTACAAGTCAAATCCGATGGAGATCGGGAAGAAGAACGAATTTCCCCCGAATGCTCCCGGAGTGGGCAGATACGCCACCTTGGCCTCGATCGTGATAAGGCGGACATTGATCCCGATCCCAAGATCCCCATAAAACGAATGTCCCATCGAGGACGTCAGACTGGATGAATCGCCAACGGTTGCGGGAGATCCGGAACTTGCCGCCGTGATCGCGTATCCCAGATCGACGGGAGCGTAGACGAAATAATTGGTCGATCCGAACAGCTTGAAAACCGGACCGATGGTGGCAGCCCCGTATCCGAAAAAGGGACCATCCTTGAGATTTGCATTGAATCCGTTGGCGAACACGTTTCCCTGGAGAAGAACTCTTGCCGCAATATTGTCCGTGAACCAGACCTCGGTCCCGAACCCGAATCCGTATCCGGCCGAAGTAATGGGAGATGATCCCTTGTAGACAGTCGTGCCGGCAGAATTCGTTCCCAAGGTTCCGGCATTGAAACTGCTTCCCATATCAAGATTTCCAAAGAGAAGAAAATCCCAGACTCCGGGACCGGAATCGGAAGCATCCGCGTTGGGAAGGTAAAATCCGAATGATGCCGCCAGAACGAGGGTCAGGATTGCGCTTTTGATTTTTCCGATCATGAGTTGTCTCCTTGATGGTTGTTATGGCTGTTTCTCTCTTTCAGGATGTCCCTGACTTCTCCGGAGAAACTCTGTTCGCCGGAAGGGTTCCGGTCGTTTTTCTCCGTCAGGGCGGCCTGGGCCTCTCTTTCGGAGGACTTTCTTTTTTCCCGGCAAATTCCGCAGAGTTCTTTTTCCGCAATTTGGATCCTTCTATGTCGCCCACAGAATGGACCGACAGCGTAAACCGCCTCCCCATGTCCGCAGGATCTCCGGACAAACTCCCGGGTCACGGCTGCCTCCGGATCTCCACCTGCTTCGCCGCGATCGCAGCCAAAAGCGCCTCCATTTTCTGGTCGGACAGGAGACTTTGCCATTCGATCTCGATCTCAAGTGCCCCTTCGAGAGCGGTCTCCCTCAAAACCCCGGTTGACGAAAGGGTGTGAAGTTCGGTAAGCCAGGACGGGTTGCTAAACCGGCTGTTCACGTCCGTTCCCAGAACGCTCATGAGACTCACTCCTCCGGCAGAAACCGGAACCGGCGGGAGGCCCGATTCCTGCGCCAGGGTGTTTTGCCAGGTCACAAGTTGGGGATTGGGCTGGGCAGTCCGAAGCGCCAGTTGTTCATTCATGGCATGACGGGCGAGCGATAGGACGGCATGGTCCCGAAGATTGGCGACCGAGGCTCTCTGTCCTTCGGTCGTATTCGCCGACGGAGTGGATCCCGCGGCATAGGGAATGGGGTTTGTGACATTCAGAACATAATTTTGGGCAGCCGTGGCCTGTGTCGGAGTCAGTGTCGATCCTCCGGCCAAATCGTTTGTTCCGAACAGATTCGCGGCGTCGAAGTTTTCCGCCGGCTGACTGGCGATTTTCTGGAGAGCCGCGGTTTTCGGGATAGTCTGTTGCATCCACTGGTTGGCGATCATGTCGGATGTGGCGGCCGTGGTGGCGGCACTCCCGATGACAGGCCCGGCCTGACCTGCCTCCATGCTTCTGGCGCAGACATGTGCAACGGTTGCGTGGGGACCGTATTCCCGCTCTGTCCGGAGGCGTTCTCCGATCAGATACTTATGCGTGAGAGAAGCATCGGTCATCCGGACCTGGTTATGGAGATCCGATGAGATGGCTGTGGTCAGAACGGTGAGACCCGTAACGACATTCGCCCCCTGGGCGCAGATTTCTGAACCCAGGGCCAGGACGTACGGCTGGAGATTCAACGTCAGACTTGCGGAAACGGTTCCCGCAATAACTGAAGGGGTGGCACTTCCGGCGGACATGAGGGCGGACATTTCCGCCGTCACCACTCCCAGGCACTGGACATAGGACGATCCGGCGACCGCCATCGCCGGGATCGGACGAAACAAAAAAATGGCCCCGCCAATCAGAAGCAAGGCGGAAAAAAAATGAAATCGTCTCATCATGATTCTCCTCGACTCCTCCTCACTGGAAAAGTTTCTGAATGGTTCCGGTGACGCCTCCACCTGGACCAATGGATTGCCCCGATCCTGTTGTTCCACCAGTCATGCCCTGGAACCCCTGTCCCGGGGTATAGGTTCCGCTCGTATTGGAAGTGGAATTTGTCTGGGTGGCGCTGTTGCCCGTATTAACCATCGGTGTGGCCTGCACATTCTGGCTGGCGTTAATCGATGTATTGCCGTTCGCCGCGTTTCCTTGCAGTTGAAGCTGTCCGGTGCTGGGGTTGACCCCGAGGCCTCCGGACATGGTCGCATTCACGACGTAGCCCCCGCAGAATCCAAACGGTTTACCGGTAAGAGCTCC
>JAPTWQ010000119.1 GCA_028064945.1 Nitrospiraceae bacterium
CGGGGTGTTCTGGAGACCTGCGCCCTGAACAAGGATCATCCCCAAGCCAAAGAGCTCTTCGATCCCGAAAAGTTTCCCGCCTTTCACGATCCCTTTGCAGGGGGAGGGGCGATCCCTCTTGAGGCCCAGCGTCTGGGGCTTGAATCCTGGGCCTCTGACCTCAATCCCGTGGCGGTTCTGATCAACAAGGCCATGATCGAAATCCCTCCCAAATTTGCTGGGCGAAAACCGGTGGGCTCTGTTCCGAAAGGCGAACAGAAAGGCCGCACCACGGAACCCGATTGGAGCGGGGCCCAAGGATTGGCAGAGGATGTTCGACGGTACGGCCACTGGATGCGGGAAGAAGGGGAAAAACGAATCGGTCACCTCTATCCCAAGATCGAGATCACGGAGGAGATGGCCAAGGATCGACCCGATCTTGTCCCTCTGGTGGGCCAAAAACTCACGGTGATCGCCTGGTTGTGGGCGCGGACGGTGAAATGTCCCAATCCTGCGTGTGGGATAATAATGCCTTTGATTTCCTCCTTTGTTTTGTCATCAAAAAAAGGGAAAGAGGCTTATCTTATACCGAAGTTGGTCCAAAATGGTCGTGTGAAGTTAGGAGTTTCATTAACTCCATCAAAAGATTTTACTGATCCATCTAAGGGATTTAAGAGGGGAATGTCTGGTATTTTTGAGTGCATTAACTGTAGAACCGTTACGACTCGAAGTTATGTAGCAGAGCAAGCAATAAAGGTTGGGTTAGGATCTATACCAACTGCCATAGTATGCGAAGGGGAAAGAGGGCGTATTTATTTGCCAGCAGAACTGATCGACTTTAAAATCTTTCCAAAGGTAAATAAAGAAGGTCTTACAATCGAACTCGCTCCAAATCCTCGTGATGTTTGGTGTAGAAACTTCGGGTTGAAGACTCCAGCCGACTTATTCACCCCTCGCCAGCTGGTGGCGCTCACGACCTTTTCCGATCTGGTAGGGGAGGCCATCGAGAAATGCCGTCATGACGCCATCAACGCGGGAATCCCCAACGATGGTGTAGGGCTCGATGTCGGAGGAACCGGGGCAACAGCCTATGCCCAGGCTGTGGGAGTGTATTTGGGGTTAGGGATTGATCGGCTGACTGACCGGATGTCATCCATTTGCGGATGGGATTCCAGTAGACAATCCAATAGAAACACTTTTGGCCGCCAAGCGATCCCCATGACCTGGGATTATGCAGAGGCCAATCCTTTTTCAGATTCTACAGGAAATTTTCTCGGAGCATTGGAGTGGATCGAAAAGGTTTTGTTAACTCTTCCATCCAACAGAAGCGGTTATTCATGCCAACAGGATGCCCAAAATCAAAAACTATCTTTCTCAAAGATTGTCTCCACCGATCCTCCCTACTTCGATAACATTGGTTATGCAGATCTCTCAGACTTTTTCTATGTCTGGCTCCGGCGCTCCTTGAGACCAATTTTTCCTGATCTTTTTGCCACGCTAGCCGTTCCCAAGACAGAAGAGTTGATCGCCTCTCCCTATCGACATAAAAACAAGGATGAGGCCGAACAGTTCTTTATGTCAGGTATGACCCAGACCATGCACCGGTTGGCCGAGCAGGCCCATCCAGCCTTTCCTGTGACAATCTATTACGCCTTTAAACAGTCCGAGACAGCAGAAGGAAGCACTACCTCAACTGGCTGGGAAACCTTCCTTGAAGCCGTCATCAAGGCCGGATTTTCTATCACCGGGACATGGCCAATGAGAACTGAGCTTTCGAACCGAATGATAGGCTCTGGCACCAATGCCCTCGCCTCCAGCATTGTGCTGGTGTGCCGAAAACGGGAGAAAGACATCTCTCCTATTTCTCGTCGGGATTTTCTGCGGCAGTTGAAGGAAGAACTACCGGAGGCCCTCGAAGCGATGATGGGAGGGAAGGACGGCCATTCCCCCATCGCCCCGGTCGATCTGGCACAGGCAACCATTGGACCAGGAATGGCACTCTTCTCCCGCCAAGCGGTCCTTGAAGCCGACGGCACTCCCATGCCGGTTCACGAAGCACTGAAACTGATCAACAAGGAACTCGATGCCTACTTCTCCCATGCCGAAGGCGATCTCGATCCCGACACCCGGTTCTGTCTTTCATGGTTTGAAGGATTTGGGTGGAGCGTTGGTCCCTATGGGGATGCCGAAACGCTTTCCCGGGCCAAGGGAACAAGTGTCGACGGAGTGCGGGAGAGCGGAGTCATCGAATCCCAGGGAGGCAAGGTCAGGCTTCGCAAGTTTTCCGAATATCCGTCAGACTGGAATCCGGTAAACGATGGGCGCCTGTCGGTCTGGAAAGGGTTGTACCACCTGGTTCGAGCCCTGCAGACCCGAGGCGAGGAGGAGGCCGGAGCTCTTCTGGCCGCCATGCGCCCCCTGTCGGATGCCATCCGTCAGCTGGCCTATCGGCTCTATACCTTCTGTGAACGGAAAGGGTGGGCCGAGGATGCTCGGATGGTCAATGAACTAATCGCCTCCTGGCATGGAGTGGACCGGGCCAGCTACGAACCGGTTAAGGCTCGAAAACTGGGCAAGATTTCGTTTGGGGAAGAACAGAATGAGGGGCAGGAGGAGAATTCGGATGCGGAGTAGGACGCTTCACGAAAGGAGACCCGGGAAATGACGCTAAAGCCCTGGACAGAGATCGCCGTTCCCCATGAAGACGTCATGAGGGGAACCTTTCAGCAGGCCGAATTTGCCGCCGACCTCTCCCGTGTTCACGAAAAGACCGCCGTCCCCGAATATCAAAATCCCGCGCTCTTCTTTAAAAGGACCTTCATCACGGAGGGAATGACCGCTCTCTTGGGGTCGGTGGTCAAACGCTTGACCGGTCAGGGAGGAGATCCTGTCATCCAGCTTCAGACAGCTTTCGGAGGTGGAAAGACTCATACCATGCTGGCCGTTCTCCATCTGGTAAACCAGGAGGTTCCCACCCGGGAGATGCAGGGGATCCCTCCGATCCTCGACAGAGCCGGGGTCACCGATCTTCCTCGGACTCAGCTCGCCGTTCTCGATGGAATCAATCAGGCCCCCAATGTTCCGAGAACCCGGGGCGGTGTTCAGGTTCGGACATTGTGGGGGGAGCTCGCCTGGCAACTGGGAGCCGACGAGGGATACCGCATGATTGCCGAGTCGGATCTTTCCGGAACGTCTCCCGGAAAAGATCTTATGACCCGTCTGATCGCCCGATATGCCCCTTGCGTCATCCTGATCGATGAACTGGTCTCTTACATCCGCCAGTTCGGTCCGGGGGCGACACTCTCCGGGGGAACCTACGACTCGAACCTGTCCTTCGTCCAGGGTCTGACCGAAGCGTTGAAGGCCGTTCCCAATGCCGTTCTTCTGGTCTCCCTTCCGGAATCGGACCGGGAGGCCGGTGGGCAGCGGGGAAACGATGTCCTTCAGACCCTCGAATACTATTTTGGTCGGGTCCAGGCTCTTTGGCGTCCGGTTTCGACCGAAGAATCCTTTGAGATCGTCCGGAGACGACTTTTCTCCGAAATACCAGACTCCCGGGCGGTCGACTCCGTGTGCCGGAGCTTTGCCGATCTTTATATCGACCGGGCCCCGGATTTTCCAATCGAAGCCCGGGAAGGGGCGTACTATGACCGTCTCCGGCGCGCTTACCCCATTCACCCCGAAGTTTTTGACCGTTTGTACGAAGACTGGTCCACACTGGAAACCTTCCAGCGAACACGGGGAGTCTTGAAACTCATGGCGATGGTCATTCATCGCCTGTGGGTTAACGGAAACAAGGATCTTTTGATCCTGCCAGGGAGTTTCCCCCTGTCGGATGCCGATGTGCGAAGTG
>JAPTWQ010000051.1 GCA_028064945.1 Nitrospiraceae bacterium
TGATCTCTCGTTGGTTGAAGATCACGTCCGAAGGAGATAATTGCTCCTGTTTGGCAATTTCGGCGGCTCTATTTGCCACGGCCTCTTTCTGCCTTTGGCCTCCCATCCCGAATGATGGCATCGACCCAGTGGTCAGATATTGCTTTGCCATCAAATCAAGCGCTGGCCCCGTCAAGGAACTGTCTTTCTGAGAAGCCACATATGATTTTTGCCAATTATCCAGATAGGGCTTTGTCATTCCCGAAAAAGGGGCGCGCGCTCCCGGAGGCAATTTTGAAACTTGGTCAGCGATCAGCTTTTGGACCTCTTGCGGGGTCTTCGCCTGGGAAAGTCCTTCAAGAAAAGATGGAATCTGCTGGGAGGCTGACGCTGATCCGGCATCTTTGGCCAGAGGATATGCCTGCGACTGCTCAATCAGATCCCGATAAGCCTGTGCGCGCCCCGCTGGTCCCACAGAGTTCAACAAGGGAATGTTCTTCTTGATAAAGTCCTCTCGGGTGATCTGGGGTGGTTGAGTGACCGGTGAAGATCCTGCGGTCTGTGCCGGTGACTGAGGGAGAGGAGATCCCTCTGCCATCTTTTGATGGAACTTCGTCAGACTTTTTTGATTGCGTTGCTCCTGTAGAATGGCAATCGCCTGGGTAGCCGGAACTCCCGCCGACATGAGATCGGTCATGGCAGCCGAAGCATTCCCCTGGTCATAATTCGCAATCCCTCTCATGGCCATAATCTTTTTGTATTGCGTCGGATCTTCTTTTGAGAGTCTGGCCAGCGTCTCCGGAGAATAGATCTTGTTAATCTGGTCCCGGAACTGTTTGGACCGGTTGATAGGGAGCGGTGCCACCGGTGGAATCTGTGGAGCTGGTGCCGGTGTCGGGGATTGTCCATGGACTGATTCCGGGGGGCGAACCCTATTTAAAAGTTGAGCGCCTACTTCGGGTACACCCAGAGCTCGGCCCGAGGGCTGATTACCCATTCCTTGAGTATTGGTAGAGGTGTCGACTGCGCCAGGTATCCCGGTGATCGAGCCTCCTTGAGGATCCATCGATCCATGCAGGGCTGCCAACCCTCCGGCTTTGTGAATGAGATGCGCCATGGTTTTGACGGGGACCTGGAGCATGGGATCCTGTCCGGATTGTGGTGTTTGAGGAATCTGTCCAGGAGGAGCAGCCTGCGCTCCGGAAGAAGGAATCTGCTGGAGGCCTCCGGAAGAGGGATTTCCTCCCGATCCTTGAGCGTATTGCTCCTTTGCCCGCTCATACTGTGCGTGGCGGCTTTGATCGTGAAGAACTCGCGGCAATTCCAGGAGCGGCGAAACAATCGGTACATTGAGCATGTGTCCAAGAAAGTTTGCGCCGGCTTCTGCGGCATTTCCGATGCTATCAAGCACCCCCATGGATTCTCCTTAAAAACCTAGTGCTGCAGCAGCGCCAGCAGCCAAACCGCCACCGACATTCCCGGTCCCTATCCCGAAACTACTGGAGTTCCCCGTCGTGGTCTGGTTGTAATTATTGGTCTGATTCGTGTTTGTATTGAAGTTGCCTGTTTGTGATGCATTGGCCATATCTCTCTGAGTGAGAAGATTCAACAGGCTTTGCATGGCATCGGCATTCTGGCCGGTGATGTTGAGCCCAAGGCTGGCCAATCCTGACAGCATATTTGCGTTCTGGAACGGCAGGGAAAGCATCCCGGACTGATACTGGGTATTGGCTCCCTGGACATCCTGATTCATCAGGTTTTGGGCATTCTGAACCGCTCCACTTTCAGCCATCGTATTGACTGAAGAATTGGTCATTCCGCGATCTGCCATATTGTTGTTAACCTGATCCAACCAGCCACCAGGACCGTTCAGTGAGTAATTGAGACCCTGCTGATCCGATGCCAGTGTGGAATTCTCGATCGATTTCAGGCCGCTCTTCTGTGCCTTTGTCGGTTGCATCCCCGCCGAATACATGGAGGAAATATTCCCCAATGCCCCTGAAGTGGTCGAATTCATGTAATTGGGAGTGAAGGCCCCCAAACTATTGACGATTCCAGTCTCTTGAGAGGACATCGGAGCAATGGATTGGGAAGACTGCTTCGATCCAGCACTGGTTCCCGTGGTCGATGAGGTTCCGCTGGTAGTCTTACTGCTGCTTCCGCTTCCAAAATTGAGACTCATCCTATTTGCCTCCATTCCCCTTTGTAACAGACTCCCTCTTTCAGTCTTTGCGCTCCGTGGCGGCTGAAAAATGCGTTAAGCCCTCTCGATGCCTTATCTTCTGCCAAGGTCGAGACCATATAAGTGGAGAACCCTCGTGCCCGACAATCCGCACTGACCCTTTTCATGATCTGTTTCCACCACATTTTGCTCT
Organism: Nitrospiraceae bacterium; assembly: GCA_028064945.1. The sequence continues at coordinate 2,355 of JAPTWQ010000051.1, forward strand.
CGGGTTGGAGTGCCTGGACCCGGCAAAGAAGGACAATGTCATGGATGGGAGCAGCTACCAAAACGACCTTGATTTGCTCTCGCTCCTCCAGCACCCAGATCCATTCGGAATCCAACTTTTTGAAAACGAGATCGACCCAATCCGGCAAAGAGTCTCCTGCACGAAGATTCCTGATCATTCTTTTCCCTCCAATGCAGTCACCTTCCCGAATCCCTTGTCCAGATGAATTGCCATAGCAAGGGAATGATTCCGGATGATATCGACGGTTTCATTGCGCATGGATTCAATGGCTGCGGCCGGTCTGTTTGAAGCTGAGATAACTTCCGTCAGGAAAGTGGGAAGCGCCTGATATCCGCACATCTTCTTGAGTTCCGGCTGAGAGGCTCCCGCGTCCTTTGCAAGAAATTCCCACCACATCGGACAACCATTTTTCCCATTTGATTCCGGACACTCGGAGCATTCAAAAGCGTGTGCGTAATTCAATCTTCCTCCTCATCCCCGTCGGGCCCATTGTCGTAAGGAATCCGGTCGTTTTCAGGCATCAATTTTTGGAACATACGATCACATTGATGTAAGCAGGGCGCCAGGTTCCGTCATTCGAAACAGCACCTCCCGTATTTCCAGTGTTTGGCCCCCCGATTCCTGAATCATTGACGCTGATGGGAGAAGTGCGATAGGCAGTATTGTTATTACCCAGATTCCCCCCTCCGATTCCATCCGTTCCGTTTATGCCGCCTTGTCCCGTTCCCCACGCATCGAAGAAGTCAATCTGTGCGCCGTTGCCACCCACAGGTGCATCATGTTGGTGGTCAAAATAATGACTATGACCAGCAAAACTGAATCCAGATATCCCCCAGTTACCACCGGCCCCTCCCCCTGCTCCAGAAACGACTCTCAGAACCTGATCATTGATCGATACATTCTGAGTCCATCCAGGAGGCGCGGCTGCCTGATAAAAAACACTCTCAGTCGTTGCCGGCATACTGGCCCATGCTCCATTCCAGGTCGTGGCGTTGATCGTCGTGGCGTTGACAATCTTGGCGTTGACGATATTTGCCCCAATAGTGGCATTGGGATTTCCCCCCGGCGCCATCCCCACAACATTCCAGTAGGTTCCATCGAACTCGAACAAGCACCATCCGGAAGCCGGTAGTTCGCCTCCTGTTAGGGCAATTCCTCCCTGCAAGATGGAATAGGCTCCAAGACCGTTGACGTTCAACGTCGAGGCTGCGGTGTTCGTATTGGCGACCTTGACCGCAATGACTTGACCCTTGGCCATGGCGGACGGGAAAGAAGTAGTAACGGCAAGGGCATTCACCAGACCGGTATCCGGGCCGAAATAGAAGAACGCATTCGTGTTGACGCCAACACCTCCGAGCACCAATCCTGGCGTCGTCAAGGGTCCCTGCATGGTATCCCCAGAGGCATTCCCGGCATCTAACGCCCGCGATTCTATCCAGGTCAGTTCGCCGTGGACCTGAGTAATGTCCATCGACTCACCTGGGGCGATGTTTGCCAGATCCGCAGATGGACTAATCGGCATCAGAGGACTCCTTTTTAGTTTTCATTCCAGCCACCGAGTAAGAAGAACAGTTCAAAGACGAAGACCTCCATGAGTCCTGAAACATTTGAAAACGAAACCGAAAATGCAGTAGAACCTCCTCCGATGGGGATATTCTCAAGGGTTGGAGCCGGGCCAGCTGGCCACACAATCGAGGTCGGAAGCAGTGGCCACGTGTCGGCGCTCGGAAGAGTCGGCCAGTTTTGTATTGGAACAGGAGGGAGAGTGACTGGCCAGCTGGAGCCATTCTTCATTTTTAGAGTGATCCCCAGTTCTCCGGTGGCGAAGTAGGCCACGGCCAGATGTCGGAGGAGCTTCTCGTTCATCAGCCGTCCCATCGACAGGAGGGGAGTCGACACTTGTCCTACTATCTGTGTTCCCAGGGCATCAAGTCCCGTCGTCCAGTTCCAGACCGCAATTCTCCTGTTTCCATTGGAATCGATCTGACCCAAAACGGCCCCTTTGATATTGCTCGAGGAGATCTGATAAGCAGCGAAATCAGTAGGAGGAAGATGCCAGGTGGCCCACCGGTAAACATATTGTTCCTGACCGAGGCCGAACATATTCTTGTCCATCGGATCAGGAGGGCTTACCACAAAGGCATAATCGAGATTCACGCCACCCATCGAGACATAGAAGATCACTATGTTTTCCGGCTCATACCAGACGGCACACCCCATCTCGATGGAGGATTCCGGGAGTTGATTGAAGTTGTTTTGGACTTGTTGAGAGATTCTGGATGTCTGGAGCATCCCCTGAGAGGCGGCAAGCGAGACCAGCGAATAGATTCCGTCAGGTCCCTGAAACAGGAGATCGTTTCCGACATTGACAATTGTGCGGTGGTACCCGTACATCCCCCGGAAGGCCACAGAGACAGCAAAATTGTTGTAGCTGGTTCCGGATAGAACAAAGAGTGCGCCGTATTTAGGCCCTTTAAAGATCCACACATCCGAACCAAAGCTTCCGATGCCAGTGATGATGTCGCGTCCACCTTCCACCTGGACATTTCCTGCATCGTCCGGAGCAGTCCAATTTGATGGATTGTCGACGGCACACCAGAAAAGCATCGAAGGATCACCTCCGAAGTTTCCCGCAGCATAGATCCGGTTGTTGTGGGCAAGGAAATAGGCGCATGGAACCAGATTGTAGGCTCCCCCCGTAATAGTGAGGTCAGAGAGGGTCGTGCCATCGTAAATATAGTTGTGGTCCGTGCCATTACCGAAGACGACCTTTTTTTGCAAGACAGCAAAATTAACGGGAAGTCCAATATGATACTTGGCCGTATCAACCGTTGGAGGAGCAGTGGTTGGGGCAATCGCTCCGGTGTCGATCCATGTCACCAGGGTGGTGTTGGCAAGGAGACCGAGAGAGCCGGAAACACGACCGTAAACATTGTAGGACGTCGCGCCTGGAATCTCCGTCCATGAGAGGACATTTTGTCCGGTTGCAGTCGTGGTGATCGTTCCTATCGGGGAAGGAAGTGTTTCCCCCTGGCCGTTCAGTGCCGTTATTTCATAGGCATATGGTCCGGCAACAAGTGTTCCAGCGGAACTCGAGTAAACAATGGTCGGTGGTGTGTTTGGAGCAGACACCGAGATCTGTTCCCATGTGGTGGTACCAGAGTTGTATTGCCAGACAATTCCACCCTGCACTGCCAGCAGATATTCGGATTGTCCGTCGACCCAGAAATCGAAAAGCCCATCGATCGGATCTGCAGAGGGAAAATCCGGTCCAAGCCATTGGTGACCAGGTCGGAGAGCAAAACTTGCCCGAGTCGTGAAATAGACATTCAAGGCTTTTTGAAATCCGAGCACCTGGGGGGAGATGGGCGGCAGTCGGGTGTCGAGCCCGAATTTTCCGAAGTCCAACGTGATGCTCTTCATGAGGTTGGGCATCAGGCATCCACTTTCATCAAAAGATCGAACTTGGCCCGCTCCAGCATCCCAACGGCGGTACTGTTGGACAATCCCGGATCGCTCAGAAACGTGATGGTATTCCCCACCGTATAAACAAAGACATACGAATCAGGAAGGTCTTTTTTGATTCTTTCAAGGGAAGTCTCCAAATGCTTTTGGGCACGCTCAGATAGCGCTCTCGACAGGCTTTTGAATGGTTTGGATTTATACCTCTTAGGCGAACCCATCAGCTCCCCCACAACATGCGTTCGATGATCGGATCCGCATACCGCCTTCGGGCGATTCCGCGGAAATTCATCGGTCTGAGTTTGGGGGGATCGTCGAAGAGCGAATAGTCGGCACACATCTGAGTCCGGATCTTCACATACTCCATCCCGCAAATCTGTGCACGTCCCGGGTCGTCCAGTACATCCCGATAGAAAATAGACATTGCCCCTTCTACGATCGCCCGTCTGTAATTTGATGGGATCAGAACAGGATCTGAATCGTTCAGGAGGTCCGGAAGTTGTGGCAAATACCAGAACTGGACAGCCATAGAGACATTCGGAAGCGGCCAGAAGGCGATCTGAGGAACGGTAGGATTGCCCGCCCCATAGAGAAGACTCCACGCCTTCGGGTTGCTGAAGAATGCGTTTGGGAGTCTGCTCAACAATTCCCGGCTACCCATAAATGTCATGACCGGTGAGATGTTGAAAGAGGTGACCGGTTCCGGAATACGAAAGTCACCTGGCAGTGGATAGGAGAGCGGAAACAGTGAGTATCCCTGAGTAAGAGAGGTGAGCGTGATATTCGGCATCACGGACAATGTCTGTGCCGTGGGATCCACGCTGGTGACCTGGTATAGAACCTGGTCCGACCCGAACTGGACGTACCATCCTTCATTTTCAAGGGTAAAGGCTGTTCCCGCACCTGTCAGAACGTTCGTTCCGGCGATCCCCGTGAGGGTGCCGATCGTTACAGGAGGAATGGTGTTGACGTATCCCGATTTCTGAAAAAATGGCCATTCGCGATAAGAGCAAAGCTCCTGATAGACAGCATTGACCGCATTTTTCAGGACAGGGAGATAGGACTGTTGGGAAAGGGAGCGGCTGCGATTCAAAACCTCCGTGTAGAGCGTTACGAAAGTCGGATACATTCACGCCCCCAATCTTGCCAGTTAAGCCAAAGAACCTTCAAAAAAGATTCCGTCGATAGTGCATGTGTCTGTTGATGTTCCCAACGTCCAGTCCAATCCAATCATGCTGATCGGCGTGGCGTTGTAGGTGATCTGATACGTGCCGGGAGTGGTAATGCCCGTTATTTTCCCGAGGGCTCCTCCGGATGTCAGGTTGACACCATCAGGAGACGACTCGGCATTGACCCCCAGCGTTCCGGAAATAGCACTCACAACGATCCAGAGTGTGATCTTCTCCGCCCCGTTGATGATGCTTCCGGTAACGGCTCCGGTGATGTCGTTGCCAGCCGCATTCTTGAATTTCCCGGACAATCCCCCACTCCCGGCCAGAGAAACACCGGGAATGAGGAACATTGGTCCCATATGTGAAGACAGTCCCATCGCCGTTCCTCCTGCTTTGGTTTAGGCAGATCCGGCATAGGTACCGAGGTAATGACTGGCACCGTAGGAGATGTGAAACTTGCCGAACACCAGCCAATCGCCGGTATAGGGATCGTCTTTTGTCCTGGTAACCAATCCCTTCCGGGTGAAGGATTTAACGAAGAAGCGGTCACACAGGATGAACCACATCGAGGGGCTGTTAAGATACTCATCCACAACGATTTCAATCCCTGATGCCATTCCCTTCAGCTCATTGTCAGCGCGGTTTGCCGTGTCAGGTCGTCCTGCCGATTTCAGGATCTCGCGCGCGGTCAGCTCGTTCTCAGGAGCCACCACGAGCTTTCTGGGTCTCATCCTGATCAATGTGCCCCGTTCGTCTGTCTGGCGCTTAATGGCCGTCAGAACCGAGTTGAAGGAGGTATAAGAGAGGGATGCTTGGACTGCCAGCACGTTTGAGAAAGTCTGGCCGGACCCAGGGTATCCCGGATGGAGGGTAGAGAAGAGAGGGACCCCGTCCGACATATTGGTAGTGAATCCGTTGTTGTAAACGAGATGGACAAGCGTGTCCTGGGAGACGTTGGCCTTGTTCCCCATGTCGCGGCTCCGACGTCCCATGGTGTTGTAGTTCTCAAACTCCATGAGATCTTCGGTGACACGGAAATAGGATGTATATTTGGCCAGGTTGTACCGGGTGTAATACCCATTGAAGTTTGTATCTTCGTGGTAGTCTTCACCGTCTCCGGTTTCCGAGAACAGACCGATTCCGACTTCTGTATTTTCTTCTTCATAATAGCGTTCGGTGTTCTGGGACACGGTAACTGACGGGTAGATCAGGGAATTGGCATCGTACTCTTCGTAAATGACTTCCCTGAGACCTGGATAGACTTCCCAGGGAAACTGATTGATATTCATAGAACCCTCCTAGAGAGAAGATTAGGCGTGATTACTGTGCCGCCCCACCAATGATTTCCACCAAAACTCGGGCGTTTGTATCCCCGATTCCACCCAACGGAAGCTGCCCGGCAACCGGTCCCAACTCCACAATTTCAAAGATCTTCTCTGTGGTATTGGTCAGATCCACCATGGCCACTCCGTTGGTCACCACCAGTCCGAATTGGCCACCAAGATGGGTCTGGGCAAGCACCGCACCCGAGACATTCATCCACAATCTCTGGCCGACACGGCTTCTCCATGCAGGGATGGTATTCTGATTCAGCTTCCCTGAAGGATCGGGGAAAATACCCATGCTCAGTCCGAAAACGGACGCATCAGCTGAAGCGGACGGAGATGCCTTCCCTGTGACTAACTTCAAGAACTGATGGGAAGTCAGCGTATTCCCGGCTGTTGGTGCCACATAGACGATGTGCTCTGCCGGATCTTCCATCGGCTGTGGGGGCATAATTGGTACATTCATCACAATCTCCTTCTAGTGGGTTTCTTGATTACGACAGCGAAATGCTGGTCGGCTTTCCTCTCGGAGAGCGCTCGGCCGCTTTTCTGGACAGCTCTTCCTCCCGCTCTTTCCGATCTTTTGCATCTCGATACAGGGGTTCGATCTCGACTCCGGCCTGTTCAGGTGCACCGCTCTTGAGGTTGTAGGCTTGCCGTTCCTTCTCCATGTTTTTGACCTGGAGTTCGGTCTGACGGCCCCCCTGCTCTTCGTATTGCCATTTCTTGTAGCCTTCTTTATCAATCCGCACCGGGATCATCTGGTCTGTCACCTTGTCGGGGATGGCTTTGAGATTCGGCTGACGCTCCCAGCCGGCATCGATGTAATCTTCAAACTCATCCGGTGTTACAAAGCGCGTTACGTTGTCATCCTGTTTCTTGAGGCCATTAAGCATGGTTTTATTCATTTGAATCTCCTTCGTAGGGGGTAAACGTTAGCCGCGTGAGCCGCCCATAATTTCGGAACTCAGGTCCCGTGAATAGGCCTGGGCAATTTTTTTCTCAGACAAGCCCAAGGCTTTGCCGACCTGTTTATTGATGTCCGTCACTTTTGCAGGGCGACCTCGCTCCGATTGACGATTTCCACCCAACTCCCCTACGGGAGGTCTTTCCGTGGACCTCTGCACTGGTTTCTTGGCTTTCCGGTATGCGATCAATTGCACCGTATCGCGTAGAATCTCGGCATCATGGCCAAACTTCCGAACCTTGGCCGTGTATTCCTTGTCTACCTCCGCGTAAAACTCGCTATCAGGGTCATCCAGGTCCGGATATTCTTCCTTTAACTGTTTCAGCGTGGTCTCGATCTCTCTGGCGCGGCTCGTAGCCGCCATTTCCTGTCTGGTAGCCGCCACGGCTTCCTCGGCAGCACGCTTCGCCAGGCGGCTGGCATAGGCTTCAGGATCAGAGAACTGAAGGCTGGCCAGGTCCTCTTCCTGCTCCGCTGGTCGGCGTGACAACGATTCCAGTCTTTCTCGCTCAGCGCGTTCGGCCTGCACCCGGATCCGTTCATCGTCTCGCTCTCGCTCAGCTTTTTCGCGTTTGCGTCTTTCCTCAGCCAAACGATTCTTGAGGAGCACCCCTTTGTCGTCTTTCGGTTCTGGGTCGCCAGCTCCGCCCTGATCTCCACTTCCGGTTGAATCATCCGGAAGATCTGTGGACTGATCACCTGACTCTCCGGCATCGTCATTCGTATCATCAGAACCATCGCCCCCCGAGACGGGCTTATACTCGGTCAATAACCAGTGCTTGTATTCTTCTTCGTCGCTCACGATGACGGGTCGCATACGTCCTCCTTGCCTGTTAACGGGTGGCTCCCGGTTGCTTGCGAGACTTATCCCTTGCGAAATGCGTCCATCATTTCCTTGGACGGTTTTTTCTCTCTTTCGAGAGTCTTGTTGGCTTTTTTGCCGCCTTTTTTCAGATCGACTTTCTTCTTGGCTCGTTTCTTTTCAAGGGTCTTGTTGGCTTTTTTCCCACCTTTTTTCAGATCTTCGAGTGCTCCCATCGGTCCTCCTTTACTTCCACTTTTTGGCGTTCTTGGCGAACGTGACTTGTTTGGCGAGCTTCGTATTGGCCGTCTTCTTGGCCTTGGACGCAGCCTTTTTGAGCTTCACCGCAGGGATCTTTTCCCCTTTCGGCACCTTGAGTTCCTTGTGGAGCAATCCCTCATGGGATTTTTTGATCTTGATAGCCATCAGGGTTCTCCTTAGACCGTGAATCCCAGGATCTTGAGTGTCCCGGCTGCGGGGACAATAGCGGCAGCCGTGGAATTGACGAACGTCACTCCGATATTTCCCGCCGAGCTGACACGGATGTTCCCGATACTGATCCCGGCAGTCAGTGCCCCCTGCCAGTTTCCGATCAGGACATCGCCAACGGCAGCTGTCCCGTTATCCGGGAAGATCTGCTCCTCCGAGGAGTTGGCTGGAACAGAAGCCGGAGCGATGCCCAGGGATTCGACATAGGTGTCATAGATCGGGTTAGAAGAGGCAGCTCCAAGGCGGACTCCGCCTCCACCCTTGGCAACAAGAGCCAGGTCGATGGTGGCATCGGATCCCTGTGCCTTGATCTGAGGAGGGCTACCAGCAGCAGCGCCCTCGAGTACAACCTGATTGGCCTGACCATTCCCCGCCTCCAAAGTGAGGCCGTTTAGCGGCCCGGTGGTATTAAGTCCGCCGCTTCCAAGATTCGTTGGGCTCCCGGCTGTTTGATTCCCGTCATTTGCTGGCATCTATTCATCCTCCCCGTTCATTTTGAGAAGCTCCCGTTTCCACTCTTCGAGCGACTTAAGCACAAGCTCGATTCCTTCAATCTTCCCGACATTGCGTTCATGATTGTCCTTACCGCCCTTGACCAGATTCAGGAGTTGGGAGTCCACCAACGAAACGATCTGGCGCTGCAAGAGGGGCATCCCTGGAGACTGAAGCAGGTTGTATAGCTTGGCCGGCTCCCCCGGTTTCATGGTGCTGATTAGCTCAGGCATTAGGCATCGCTCCAGCGCCTACAGCCCCTTGAGGCATCGATGGCGCTCCGGAAGGTACGGGCGTGTTGGCGATCGCCGAACCTTCCGGCCCTGGCTGCCCCTGTTGCATCTGAGCGATTCCACCTCCCTGCTGGGATTGCTGAGCCTTCATTTGCTCTTGCTTCCGGTGACGCTTGATATGCTCGATGTACGGGACAGAGCTTTGAGCGATTCCAGGATTGTTTTTGAGGAGTTCCAGAAACTTGCTGTGCGAGATGATGTGTTCCTGATCGTTGTCCGCAGGATGTACGTCGGCGACTTCTCCGGAGAGCATTCCGATATTTTCTTTACCCGGGGGTATGGACGCCATCTTGGCCATCGGAGGTTCGGAAATATAATCTTCCCAATTCTCAACATCCATGGTTTCAAGAAGGTTCCGAAGCGCCTCATAGATCGTTTTGGGATTGACCAGGCCCAGCTGCATGAGCATGGGGTTCATGATCGTTTGGAGGATGGCTTTGGCCTTCGCATTCTCAGCGTTCTGGTTGATCTTGTTGATGTTGGCGGTGATCTTGAGGGAGTACTTGAACGCTTGGGGAAATGAGATTTCGGAATATTCGCCGGTGACCGCTTCAATTTCTACCGGCTTTCCGAACCTCTGATAGAGAGCAGCCGTGATGCCGATCAACCCGGCCAGACCGGACATTTCTTCCATGTTGCCCACGATGTTGTCCCAGAAGGCTTGGAATCGGATATTGATCTCATCCTGCACCAGCGTGCTCTGCCCCAGCGTCTTGCTCTTCGGAGCCTGCGCCAACTGCGTGTCAGAGACGCCGTCCACAGACTGCGCTATTTGATCAATCCGGCCTTGGAGCGATGCCATATTCGCAGGATTGCCACCGAGATTCGGCATATAGACCGAAGACGCAATGTTGCCGTTAGGGGCGCTGATGGGGACAAACCGTCCAGGGGCAATCTTCATGTCCTCGTTTTTGATCGAGGAGGCTTCGTCGTAAAAGATCGGAGGACAGGTCTGGATGGTGCTGGCATCCATCATGAGATTGTGGACGGCTGTTTCTTCGTCCATGAGCGCCCCGATGATTGTGGGGATGCCCAGCCCATAAGAATCCTTGTCCGGAATCGGCTGGATGATGATTTCGGAGAAAGGCCGCATGGGGTAGCCGGCTGAGGATCTGAGCACATTACGCAGGATCTTGCCAGGTCCCCGAAATACGCTGATGATCCGGTCCTCGAGATAGCGTTTTTGGTCCCAGAAATCGAGGACATAACACTCAAGGACGTCAAAATAGGCTTCGGACATCATGACTGAGGACTCGCCTGCTGCTTCACGTCTCATCGAAACCAGATCAGAACCGCCCTCGGTCTGGATGATGGGATCGCTTGCGTAGACAGCCCACTGTGAGTAATCACCTTCAAGGTCCAGGTCGTAGGTGCCATCTTCCACACGCGCAACAATCTCCGGCCAGGTCAGCCATACGCGGTGAATCACATACCGGCAGTTCTGGATGGTTCCTGGGGATTTCCAGAAGTCCTCGGGCTTGACGACGCTGTATCTGACCCCTTCAAACGTGATATCCGGCCATTCCACTGTGACATCGATATGCTGGCCAACGATCTGATAAGTGAGATCGGCCTTGGTGTTTCCATCATCCTGCTCAAAGTGGATAGTCCAGTGAGTATCCGTGCGCTCTCGAACAGTGAAGTCTCCAAACCGCGGCTTGAGACGCTCCAGAATCAACGCCCGGATTGAAGGCTCTTCAAGATCACTGCCAAGAACGCCGTGGGGGATCTCGATCCGATGCGTTTCTCCCACGAGCTGGATATCTTTTTCCCAGACAGCTTTTGCGCGCCGGCATCCCCCCACCAGTGCGGGACGGATCCACTTGGAAGCGAACCGAAGAAATGCCGTATCGTGATCCAGCTTATGTCGGAGGTAGAGTTCGGCCTGGTCGGCCAGGTCAGAGTTTTTGGATTTGACGACCACAAACGGAGCAGAGCGTTGGAGGGCATACATGGTGCGGGAGTGGATGGATTCGACATGGCTTAGAGTGAGGGAGCCGCCGATGTCCAGATCGGAAGCGCCTGGCCAAGGGGGATTCGTTACGGGGCGATCTCCGAGATATCTGGCCAGAGCATCCTCTTCACGCTCAAGGAAGCCTTGGGTGACGTAGGACTGGTCAAATATCCAACCTTCGATTTTCGAGACAAGCTGTTCGTCTGTGAGTTTTTCCATGGGCAGACGATAGCTGCCTTTTTTGTGGGGGGCAATCAAAAAAGAGTGTCAAGTGGCGTCACATTGTGTCAAAAGTGATTTGTGCCCGTCCGTATTGGCGCCGTGCCCGATAGTAAGCGCTTCGGAACGCCTCGAAAGTCTGATTATGAACTTCGTCATCCAGATACGCACAGACTTTGTAGATTTCATGCAAGTCGTTCCGTTGTTTCAATGTTTTTCTACGAAGTCCAAGGAGAACAGCAAATAACCAGATGGAACTGAATGACACTTCCTGACACTTTTTTTGACTCACTTTCGCCCTCCGTTCCATCTGAGATCATCTTCGTCGTCTTCTGGTCTTGCCGGTGGTTTTCTGTGCTTGGACTTCTGAGGTAAAAAGCTGATTGACTGTTGCTGTTGTGGCTTGGGCGTTGCCATCTCGACAGTAGGTCCCTTCTGGATTGCAAACGAAAGGCAGTCCACAAACTCATCGTGAGGACCGTTGGGAAACGCCGCGAATTGCTCGATGAAGTCTGCTACCCAGGGAGCATCTTGAGGCAAGAAGACCTTCCCAGCTTCGATCAGGGGCGCCACTGCATAGGCCGGGCCAATCTTGTTTTTGTGCCGCACAGGTTTGATCGGTAAGCGCCCGGCTCTTCGAAGTGACTGAATGAGCTGGGACCCCGATGCGGCATCTTCGATCAGAATCTGAGAACACCCGCGTGACTCCCATTTCGCATATTGCTGTTTGACTGCCATTTCGAGTTCGGGATACTCGACACGTCCTTCCCACGCATCGAGCACGTACCACCCGATCCGATGCAGTCCGATAGTCAGGCATGCGGACGGGTCGTTCTCTTCCTTGACTTTAATGCCCGTATCCCAGACTTGGAAAATGGTCAGAAAGTCCGGAATAATTGCAGTGAAATACTGCCACCAGTCGCGCAAGAAGAGTTTTCCCGAGATCGACACGTCCCAATCTCCTTCAAGCCACGCTTTGACAAGCCAGGATGGACCTGAAGACCGCAAGCGATTAACGTAGTCAGGATCAGCGGAAAGAAGGATCGGGTTATCCCTCAAGCTCGATGGGATGAAGACACGCCAGACGCGCATTTCCTCATCGAAAAAGGGCACCATGGGCGCGTGATTGGTGATGTAACGACTTTTGATCCAGGCATGACCGGGCCCCCCTGGGTTCCCCGTCGCACGCATTACACACGGCACGCCAGCTGCCGACCTGAGTGTGGCTCGAAGTCTGTCCACTGCTTCAGGTGTTTTGAAATTGCCAAGTTCGTCGATGCCGATGTATGTATAGCCGTGTCCCTGGTAGCGGGCCGCGTCCTCGACCCGCTCAAGCCAGCGCATTTTAAGATTCGCGCCGTTTCTGAAATGCCAGCTCCGTTTTCCCGCTTGCCACGTCCCACCGACTTGCGGGTAGATCTTAAGTGCCTCTGCTTGCAGCTCTTCGAGTTCGGGCATAGACTGCCGGATAAAAAGCCCTTTTGCATACTGGGCATATTCGTTCGCATGAGATAGCCAGTCTCCCAAGAGTCCCTGGGATTTGCCTCCTCCTCTCGCTCCACCGAAAAAGATATCGGGCACCGGACATGACAGGAGGGCGGTCTGTGGCCCCGGTTGAGGGCGCCAGAGGATAGGCTGCCCCGGGGTCATTACTCAGTGCCTTTCGATGGGATCTCTTTCGTTTGCTGTGCTTCTACCCATTCGTCAGCGGTTTTATATTTTGCTGGTAATACGACAATCCCAAGACCTACAGGCCCACCATCTGGACCGGAAATTTCTTGCCGGGTCTGCACCGGGATTCCGGCTCGATCAAGAATTGAGTTAGCCGCCTGCACCGCGGCCATGGAACCAGGTTTGCCTTCGGTGACTTCCCGAACGAGCCGGTTAATCGCAGTTTTAGTATGCCGGACGATTACCCGCAGTTGAGCTTTCCGGATTTCTTCGAGTTCAGCGTCTACCAGCGCGAGCACTTCCGGTTTCTTGCTTAACTCGCACCCCGTGACTGCCGCGCGTTTAGCGGAATACCCCGCCAGTTTTGCGGCTTGCGTGGCGTCTCCCAGGAGCGCAAAATGGAGCGCGAATTTCCGTTGGTTGGGGTTGAGCTTCTTACTCAACGAACTCACCAACAGCCTGAATCATCCCGACCTCAAAGCCTTTTTCGTGTAGCAGCACAGCTGCCTCAGCGAGATTTTCCGCTACCACGCAGTATCGGCCCTTGGAAGTCTGTGCCTGGAAGACGCATTTCGGAGCCTGCGCACCGATGGTTGGAATGTCTGTGGACGTAGAAAATGGCACGATTTTTGGGCTCATGTTGTGATCCTTTCGTCAAAAGTTTGTTGGAGCATGAAGCTCCAGTTGGGTGGCAATAATCCTCCGTTGCTCTTCCTGGGAGGGTTCTGGTGCAGAATCAACGGGCCTAGCCATTAACTCCTTGAAGGTCCGTTCTGCCGGGCTGATGAGAGGGAGTCCTGGATAAGAATTTCCAGACGGACAAGAACATCGGAAAGTGAATGAAGCCTTCACGGATCCGATCCAGCGCTCTGATGAGCAAATTCCAGAAGAGCACCTATGGCATGATGTCTTCACCTCTGGAGATCCTTCCGGAGTGCGCCGCTCTTTGGAACGGATTGAAGATTTAAACTCTCCGATCTTGGGGAAAACCTTCTGGTCGCATTCTAGAAAATGCTGAACTCCTGCTTTGATTTCTTTGAAGTCAAAGCGCTGTAACTCATCCCACCAGAGATCCAACAGCTCCATTGGCAGTTTCTTCTCGAAAGCGAGAGCCAATTTGTCCATTTGCTGCTTGAATTCTAACTTTGTCATTTCAGCCCTCCATCGCCCAGGAGTCGAGCGGATCTACAGGTTTTTCGTCTTGCCATTGGCCCGCTCTGATCCATGTGGCGGGGTCGGGGATGTACCTCCCCTGCTCTTTCGTCCACTGGTCCGACTTCTTCTGCCAGGCGAGGGTCTTAAGGCATGCGTCGAGGGGAGGTGTTCGCTGTCCCCATGCTTTGAGCGCATCAATCTTCTTCGACTTCTTTGGGTACGCAGACCAAAAACAAGCGAAGTCTTCCGGATAGTCGGTCGAAAGTTTTTTTGACTTTCGGCCATGTAGTTTTTCTTTATGTTCTTGTTCCTGTTCCTGTTCCTGTATTGGGGTGTCCTTTGGGGTGTCCTTTGGCAAAGCCTTTATGAAAGGCTTTGGGCAAGCCTTTACGAAAGCCTTTATGAAAGCGTTATCAGAAACGGCCCCCATGTTGGATTTTATCGTCTCCCATGCTTCGAGTTTTAACGGACACTCCGGGACCATTTTCCACTCGTGCGACCAAGAGAGGACGACGTTCGGGAAGAGGGGTCGATTTATTTTCGTAAAATTCGGGATGAAAATAAGCCTATCCTTTAGGGACACTTTCACTAAGCCATAGGCAATGACTTCCTCAAAGGCTTTGCGAAAGGCTTTCAAGTCCCATCCCAATTCTTCCGCGAGGGCCATTTCTCCGGCCTTAAAGAGTCCTATGCGGTTAGAAAAAGGGCCGGTCAAAAGGTAGAGCCAGAGAGACTGACCAGAAGGGGGGAGAGGAGAGAGGGAGCGAAACTTCTGATCGCCCCACATACGGACGAGGATCGTGCGATAAACATCTTCGGATTTCATTTCACCCTCCTTAATTTCCGGGCAGGAAGTAAGGAGATGAAGTGGGCTATCAAGACGGGGATGTCCTCTGGGGTAATTTTTATTTCCTCCGACTCCCCTCCCTCTGGATCCGCTGGGTCAGGATGGTATCTATCAAGAGTGACGGTGTTCTTATACTGCATCACGCGCACCCCTGAATTCGTCATAATGGGATCGACCAGATTTAATGTGATCTCTGCA
>JAPTWQ010000131.1 GCA_028064945.1 Nitrospiraceae bacterium
GATGTTTCCTGAAGGAAATTCCTTCTTTGGCATTGGAAATCTCTTGGAGATTTCCAAAAACTCGGGAATGCCAGATGAGAAAAGCAAACATAAAATGGCCAAGGCTCAAAAATACAAACATAAAGTATCCGAGGAATCTTCCGCTTATCGAATATGATTTTTTGTTTTTATGGAGCATAAGGATATACTTGGCCCGTGCAACAAAACAGAGCACTTTCCAAGGCTGAAAAAACACACAGGAAAAAAGGGGGCTTGAATCGAACCGACATCGCCCGGTCCACACGGAGCCAGGGAGGAGGGACCGATCTTCCACGGAAGACTGTTCGCGAGGCTCTTGGTTTCGTAATTGGGGAGATCACTCAGACCGTTCTGGATGGCAAGGTGGTCAATCTGACGGGGTTTGGGACATTCGAGATATGGAAGAGAGCGGATCGTACGGGCCAAACCCAAGATCTGCGAGCCTCTTCTCATCAAGAGCCATCGGGTGGTGGTCTTTCGTCCGGCCCGGCCTTTCTGGGGGCAAGGGGACAGATAAGGAAGATCCGGTCTAAAAGTGTCAGTTGGAGTCTAAGACCCTTGAGGGAGAGGGTCAAATAATGCGAAAAAGGACCTTATTCTGACGCGTTTTGCACCCTGTGCCTTACGTCAGGATGGGGTATACCCAAAAAAGACACGAATCGAATCATGCGTCTGTTCCAGGAGTAGCGGCCTTCCATATCCTTGGCTTTCCCCCTTCCTAGCCTCTTCTCATCACGTTTTTTGAGGTTGGAACGGACCCAAAAACGGGGTATAATGGCAACATGCCTGCGTTGCGGTAAGAAGGAGGTTCCGATGAAAACGACCAGTCTCAAAGAATGGACCTATGAAGAATTCATGTCGCTTCCCGAAGGAGGCCCGGTTCGCTACGAGATCCTCGATGGAGGTCTCTGCATGACCCCGTCCCCCAATACTCGCCATCAGGAAATTTCTTGGAACCTTTCCGGGTTCTTCTGGTCTTTTTTGAAAACAAGACCGGTAGGGAGGAGCTTTTCCGCCCCCTACGACGTTGTTTTTTCCAAAGACCCGCCTCAGGTGGTCGAGCCAGATCTGGTCTTCGTCTCGAAAGATCGTTTGTCCATCATTACTGAACAGAATATCCAGGGGATTCCGGACCTTCTTGTCGAGATCCTGTCCGAAGGGACCGAAATCATGGACCGACGGAAGAAACATTCCCTCTACGAGCGGTTCGGCGTTCCCGAGTACTGGATCGTGGATCCCAAGCTGA
This sequence comes from Nitrospiraceae bacterium, assembly GCA_028064945.1. Next base: position 1,265 of record JAPTWQ010000131.1, read on the forward strand.
ATATGATCCAGGTCTTCCGTCTTATTGATGGACACTATGCGGCCGCCCTGGAATTCGGGATTGAGGACCGGCTCGAGACGCCCCTTTTGCCCGGGTTATCGATTCTTCTTTCCGAGATTTTTCCCGCCTGAAGGCTCCCCTTCGAGATCTCCACGGGGACAGAATCTCGACTTCCTGAGTCCCCGGAACCTTCCCAAGGCACTGCTCCAGACGCTTCTCTCCGGCCAGTGGATCGCCAACCGCCAGAACCTCCTCATCACCGGCCCGACCGGAGTGGGCAAAAGCTATCTGGGAGAAGCCTTGGGACACAAAGCCTGCCGGATGGGCTATCGCGTTCTTCTGGTCCGCTTTCCCCGACTCTTCCAAAAATTTGGCCATTTTGGCCATAAGGAGCGTTATTGGGTAAACGATCGCGACCTTCTGCAAAGGAGCTTCCTTTCCCATAATGCTGGAACAGCCTGCCCTTCACGGGGTTTTATCATTCGATGAAGGCAGATGCGCCCATTTGTCCGTTCCGGGATTGTAGATCTCTCCGACTGAGGGAAATCCTCCGGGATTCAATCCTCCTTCCACAAGAACAGTGCCGTCGGATAGCAAAACGGCGATGGCTTTCTCGCGGGGAACGGGATCGGGTGCCACGGGGGTCCAGGTATTTTTTAAAGGGGAATAAATCTCGGCAGTGGCCAGATAACTCCCATGGTAGCCATCGATCACGAGAACATTTCCGGAGGGGAGGAGAACCGCCGATGCTCCCCATCGGGGGACAGGGTCAGGAGCCACTGTTTTCCAGGTATCCGATCTTGGGTCGTATTGGGAAGCCGAGCCCAATGTCTGACCGTTATACCCTCCGACCACCAGGACGTTTCCGTTATTCAGGGTGACTGCGACAAAAGCCCATCGGAAAACAGGGTCTGGGCGGACAGGATGCCATAGTCCGGAACGGGGCCGGTAGATCTCGGAGGAGTCCAGGTATCCGGTATCGTTGAACCCTCCCGTGACAAAAACATCTCCATTCGGCAGGAGGGCGGCTGCGCCCCCTCCCCGGGGAACGGGATCGGAAGCGATCTTTTTCCACCGGTTCCGGTCGGGGTCAAAAATCTCATTCGTCTGGAGATAGTGGCCGTTATATCCGCCGGTCACCATGACCGTACCGTCGGGAAGGGGCACGGCCGAAGCGCTTGTCCGGCTTTGGGGATCGGATGCGGCACGGGCCCAGGTTCGAGACCCGGGATGCCAGATTTCTGTGGTGCCCAGATCCTCCCCGGAGAAACCTCCTGTAATAACGACTGTTCCGTTTGAAAGGCGAACGGCTGATGCTCCCCAGCGGGGAGTGAAGCCGGAGATCTCAACGGTCGGAACGGGAGATCCTTCCGATTTTTGAGGAAGCGTCACGGTAAGGAACGTTATCAGAAAAACAGCCAACCACCAGAATCCGGGCCACATCTCACCCTCCCCGTATTGCCAATCAATCGGAGTGAAGGGATTCCTCCGAGATATGGAAGATTGTTCCGATTGATCTTTCCCGATATTTGAATATACACCAGAACGGCCAATTCCAAGGAATTACCGGTTGGGAGGGAACAAATGAAATAATGAAATGCGAAAGACTCATTTTTGCAAATGGTTTCCAGAGTGGTCTTAAAAGAATTCTTTCCATAATAATAGAAGACACTGTAACCTTCAGGTCGCGATCCATTGGTCGGGAAGGATGGTTGCGAGAAACACTGTTCCGGACTGTTGTTGAAGAGAGCTTATGGCTGTATCCAGGACACATGGTCAGGACAACGTCGGATCAACTCATCAGAACGAAGGCTTTCAGCCTTCGGAACACACTCCGCACCTTGAAAGAAACTCGACAGGAAGGAGAAACGATCCTCAATCATCCCCCTAAAAATAAGAAACACAGGGAATGGGGCAACTGGGGTCATACTGAGGATGATTGGCTTCAGGATAGATACGGACAAATGGAGGTCCACCAGAACAGTGCCAAGCCATGGCGCGTCACTTTGCTCGATACGGGCGAGAGCACGATGACTGGCGGACGAATCAAACGGGTCAGGAGCTATCTTGGAGAGGACGATTTTTGCTGCACCTACGGAGACGGCGTGGGTGACGTGGATATCGCTCGCCTGATCGAGTTCCATAAAACCAATGGAACATTGGCCACATTGACCGCCACCAAGCCTCCCGGCCGATTCGGATCGATCAATATGAGTGAAAACAAGATTATCAACTTTCAGGAAAAGCCTGAAGGGGACGGCGCATGGATCAATGGGGGATTTTTTATCCTCTCCCCGAAGGTTCTCTCCTCTCGGCCTTTCGCAATTTGTCGAAGAGTTATGTGAGTCTCACGGACGATCAGATTGCCTGCTGCTGCAAAACCGACTGTTTGAGGAGATATGCAATGATAAAACGCGAGTTTAAGAGTAATGCCTTTGAGGCCATCCAACCCTTGCCCAATGCCCTTCTGGAAGTCGGGGTGTCAATAAGACAATGCGCAAGTATGATGATATGTCTCTGCTCGTACCCCCCCATCAATCTGAGG
>JAPTWQ010000064.1 GCA_028064945.1 Nitrospiraceae bacterium
CACTCTTATTACAGATCTGTTGATATTGACCGGAAGATCAGCTTCCTCTCTTGCTTCTGAAATTGGAGTTTTTCGAGGAAGTATTACTCAGTGGCTAAAACATGGTGGAACTTCCATCGGTGTTGAAAAACAAGACGAAATATTGAGCAGACTTGGAATTTCCAGGGGAAATTTGTCTTCCACCCGGGTCCATTTTTGGATATTGCCGGCTGGAGATCTTTCTCCCCTTGTCCGCATACTCTCATGGGCAAGTTCCTCCCCATTTGAGATGGTTTTCCTGTCTCCTGATAACGATGGAGATAGGGAATATCTGCCAGAGAACCTTCCTCTTGCCATTTACAATTTTGAAAAAAAGATCCGGATCCTTGTCCGACGGAAATTCGATCCCATGGACCCGGAGAGGGAGTCAATCGATTCTCTGGTCGCTTCCGGTCGGGCCAAATGGAAGGACAATCCCTTTTTCGGAATTGTTCCTTCGTCCTCACTGGACCTACGGATCGATTCCAGAATTTTCGAAAACTTTCTGGCAGGAAATATTTCCGTAGAAGAATATGACCGGATATTGGGAATAGGGGAAGCGACAAGTGAAAAAGGAGAGTCAAGTCAAGAGGCAATAATGGAAAATCAAGAATTGGCTAAAGAACTTTTAAAATTGCGCCATCAAAGCATTTCATCCGCCGCAAGAGGGTGTGGTCTTAATCCGGCCAACGTGGCCGGATGGTTGAAAGGCCGCCCCTCAAGTCTTAGTCAGAACAAACAAAATATATTTCTTGAATACCTTAAAGACAGGGACTCCATGAGCTCCGTGACGTGGCCGCGCTTCGTGGCTGAAATGAAGCGAAGAGGAATCCGGCCTGAAGAGGTTCTGGACATGATCGATCGCGGAAAAGAGGGGAAGAAATGATGGATCTTCCCCCTCTTCCTGTCCCAGTCGCATGCGTCCGTTCGGCAGCTGGATATTACGGGCTTCCTCCTCTCGCGATTGTCGGGATTCTTGGTGCGGAAGGAGGGCGGCTCGGCCAGGCGGTCCGCAATACCGACGGGTCCGAGGACCTGGGTCCAATGCAGATCAACAGCAGGTGGCTGCCTCGTCTCGCCCGATACGGTTTGACCCGCACCAAACTTCTCATGAATCCGTGCGCAAACGTTTGGGCAGGGGCGTGGATACTCGCCCGATCCTATGCCCGGGACGGAGATGTCTGGATGGCAATCGGGCACTACCATTCAGGACGTCCAGGGGAAAGCCGGAAATATCGTCTCCGGGTTTCAAGAATTCTCTCCAAGTGGCTTGAACGGGAAGGGATTGATCGGGGAGGAGAAGCGGATGGCCGGTAGGAAGCAAAAACGGGCGTTGGGAAACGGTCTGGAGAGCCTCTTTGGCCCGGAGGGGTCTTCCGGGCAGGATCGGACGATCCCGCTCGCTTCGGGAGGTCAGGGAGGGATTGTTGCAATCATTCTGGTGGCGTTCGTTCTCGGTGGTGTGGTGGAATTTCTGCTCTCTGAGATCCATGCCCGGGTGGAATTCGGTCCTCCGTCGGCCAAGGCAGACTCCTTCCTGGCTCCTTCTCCAGCTCTTTTTGGGGCAGTGAATTCTTCCGGACAACCCGTTCCTTCCTCCCAAAAGGGAAGTTCCGTCGCTCCGAGGGAGGTTCCTCCCGGGAGTGCCGCTGCCGATTTTACACCACCCCCAGTTCCGGAGGATTTTCACAATTCGGTGGTTCGACAGGTGATCCATAACCGTTTTCCATTGTCTCCAGGCGATATCGGTCTTTTGAAGGGTGTTCTGAAGCGGACGCAGAAAGCGGTTCATGGCCCTCCTCCTGAGGGCCGGGCCGTGTCCGTTTCCGTATCTCTCGATCCCGGAGCCCAGTTTCCGGTGATCCACCTCGTTCCGGGGATCGCTTCGACCATCACGGTGGTGGATGCCACCGGCGCTTCCTGGCCGATTGAGGATGTCATCGTGGGAAACGCCAAGTCGTTCCCGGTCCGTCGTATGAGCGCGACGAACGGTGTCGTGATCGAACCGCAGAACAATGTGGGATGGACGAGTCTCTCCCTTGTTCTTCGGGGGAGAGGTACCCCGGCGGTTCTGAAACTTGTCGATTCGGACACTCTCTCGGATACACGTGTGACCGCCCGGATCGAAGCTCGGGGACCGAATGCGGTCATTCCCATTTTTCGGGAACCAAAGCCGGTTGTCTCAAGCCGGGTGTTGGCATTTCTGGACGGAATCCCTCCCTCCGAGGCACGGTCGATTCCTGTCCATGGTACGGGGGACATGGAAGCATGGCGGGATGGCAACCGCCTGTTTGTAAGGACCCATCTGGATGTGCTGGCCCCTGCCTGGATCGAGACGGTCTCGGGGCCGAACGGAATGAAGCTTTATGTGTTTTCTCCGGTCTCGGTTATTACCGCGGCGGGAGAGGATGGAGAAATGATCACCATCGAACTGGGAGAAGGAGCCACCGATGCCGGAAAGGGATGATGTGGAGGTTATGGGGTCTTTTGAACATCCGCTTGCTCCCCGCCGTAAGCGATTTTCCCTTCGGCTGCTTCCAAAGTGGGCTTGGATGATTGTCCTAGTTCTTATTGTCGCAGGGGCCTTTTTGCTCGTTCATAAAAAAAGTGCTCTGATCTCCCAGACCGGATCCGTGGTTTCCGCCCCGCCGCTTCCGGACCAGAAAGCGGGAGTTTCTTCCAATCCGGAGTATCGCAGGAAGATTGATATTCTGAATCAGGAGCGAGGCAGCCAGGCTGAAAAAACGGGGCAGAGCAGCGTTCCGTCGGCGGGGGGAGGAGGTCACCCGGGTTTTTCGAAAGAGGTTCCGCCTGTGCCTCCGAGCTCGTATCGGACCAATCCGTCGGCGGATGCGGATGCCATCAGAGAGGCCCGGAGGGAAGCGACACAGAAGGCTGTCGACACTGCCAATGCTCTCGAACGGACTGCGGTTGCGAAAGAGTTCGATGGGATTCTGGCGTCCTGGTCGTCTCAGGGGGCCAGCCTCGCTATTCTGGCCGCACCAAAGGAGGCCACACCGGCAGGAACGAATACAAAAGGGAATCCAGGGAAATCTTCCGGAAAGTCTGGAAGCGTCAAGGGAGTGGGTAAGGGCATTCCGATCATTCCTGCCGGCAAAATCCTTTATGGAAGAATCATCAACGAGTTGAACTCGGACCGTCCCGGACCGGTTCTGGCTGAAGCGGTCGGCGGAAAATTCGACGGAGTGAAATTCCTGGGAAGCTTCCAGCGGGATAACGGAGCTCTCGTGATCAAGTTCGACCGGGTGATCTATCCGGACGGTGAAACGGATTCGATCGGGGCCTATGCCGTATCTCCGGGAGCCAAGCTCCGGTCCGGACTCGAGACGGATGTGAACAACCATTACCTCTACCGGTACGGGTCTCTTCTGGCCTCCGCCTTCATGCAGGGGTTCGGTCAGTCTGCGATGTATTCGAATTCGACATCATACCCTTCGGCGATGGGCACTCCAGTGATCGGATTTAACGGAATGACGCTCATGCAGCAGACGGAGATGGGCCTCGGGCAGGCGGGAATGATGCTTGGCGGACAAGCGATGAATGCTTTCAATACGCCGCCGACAGTAAAGGTTGCCGCGAACTCGCCCGTCGGTCTCATGATTGTCGCGGAAACCGGGCAGAAAATGCCAAAGTCGTCTTCGTCCGCTGGAAATGCTCCGGCGAAACCGGGCCTGGTAACCGCCCCTGGTCCTTCGATGGTTCCCCAGCCTGGATATCCCCAGCAGCCGATGATGGGGGGCGGCTATCCCGG
>JAPTWQ010000087.1 GCA_028064945.1 Nitrospiraceae bacterium
GATCTCCCGGATGATCCGTTCGATCTGTCGGTCCGAAAGGGATGTTTCGACGAGATGGTCGATCGTGACCGAAAGGGAACCGGAGAAGAGGGCCAGCGTGAGCGCCCGGACCATCCAGTCCTTCAGGATTCCCACGCATCCGGCGGTCCTCTCGTAGATATATTCGAGGTTGGATTCGAGAGGGGATTGCTCCGGAACGGGGAGATTTTCTTTCAGATTAACCAGAACGTCGAAAAAAGCGTTTCGTTCCTCTGCGAGATCGAAACGATAGCGGGAAAGGTGGATTTCCATCGTCCTCCGGCTTAGCTGCGCGCTGAGATCTGAAAGTCCCAGAAGTTCGTAGGTTCCTGACAAAAGGTGTTTGACTCCCGTTCTGTTGGCGATAGACTTGATCGTGTCCATTTGGTCGATCAGTCTTTTTCCGCTGGCCATCTTCTTCAGATGCTGGGCCTCGTCGATCACGAAGACCGCAGGCTTGCGGTAGGTCAGGGAGGATTCGACGGCTTTTCTCAAATCCATTATCGAAGGTCTCCGGCTGAGACGGCCGTAGGACTTCGTTCTATATTGGGGTTCGAAGATCCCGAAGAGCCTCTCGCAATCCATCTTCTTGTCGACGAGAGGTTCACCGAGGGATTCGAGGACCTGACAAAAGTGTTCCTTCCAGTCGTAGGCTCCAGACGAAGACGCGATCGCCTCGATCATGGATACGGGGATCCTTCCGGTGTCTGCGGAAGGAGGCGCTTCCTCGAAATGTCTGACGATCCTGCGGCATAGCGTCGTTTTCCCGACCCCGCTCGGCCCGACAACGCTGATCAGGGAGTAGGGATTGCCGGGATCGAGAGCTTTCTTCACCTCTTCGAAGGCATTTTTGAGATGGGGGTGAGCCAGTGTTTTCTCGATGAACGAGCGGACCTTTTTTTCCACAGAATCGGGAACGTCCTGTTTAAGGTTTGGAACATCGGATGAATCGGGCATCAGAAATCCTCCATTTTTCGAACAATACGCTTGGTATGGGTTGGTTTTGGTGCCACGGATCCTTCTCCATTTCGTTCCCTTTCGATAACGACTGGCGACTGTAAGGGGGTGGCGACAAAGGACAGGGCTCCCGAAGAATCTCCGACTCTGCGGGCTTCGAGGTCTTTCTTCCGTTGGGACAGGACGTCTTCCTGCTGATTGGCTCCTTCGAGGAAAAGGGCCAGTTCCCTGGCGCTGAGCTTTTTCTTTTCCGAAAAAGTCCGGTCGCGGGCTCTCATTTCCCGGCTCGCCATGGCGATCTCTCGACGCGACCGGCCATTGAGCGTTTCGTGATACTGGGAGAAGCATTGGACCCATCGCCCGGAGACGAAGGCATAAACGACCCCGCAATTCTCCGGGTCGAGACGGACTTCCACGGGTTTTCCCGCAACTTCGGGATTCCGGAATCCGTCATGCCAGTAACGGATATTGTTGATCTGAATTCCTGTATTCGGATTCACGGTCGCTGTTCCCTTGGGGGTGGACGGCATCGTCATGATTCTGAAGTCGTCCGTGTAAGGAATGATTCGATGGGAGCGAAGTCCGGTTCTTGCCAGTCCTTCGTCGAAAACTTTTTTTGGGGTTTCGTTGAGCGCAGGATGTAGGGATATGTTGTAAATGTCAAAAAAGAACGTTTCCATAAGGGATTGAAGATCGGGCAGATTCCAGACGGCCAGTCGTTTCGGGTTAAAGGACTTCGTCATGATCCGGACTTTACGGGTGATTTGAGTATTGCCGGTCAGATTATGGATGAATTCAGTGTTGGTCGTTCCGAAAAGCCGTTCACAGACACTTCCGAATCGGGACTGGGCCGGTGGTCTCGATTTCTTGACGCACTCGCATCTAGCAAGGAGGCTTTCGAAATATACCGAGTCGAATTCCTTCCCATTGTCGAGAACAAACACGGAAGGAAGACGTTGCCATCTTCGGACGCAGTCCCGGACAACCATCATGCAACTCCGGTAACTCGGTGGATCGAATGAAAGGTAGAACGCGAGGATCATTCTCGAGTAGGCGTCTACCATGATCGTGAGCCAAGGCCTTCCGAGGACGATCCCGTCGTCGCTCCCCACGAGCTCAATGTCGAGTTCGGTATGGTCGATATGGGCCACTTCCAGTGGCCGAGAACCGTGCCGAGGAATTGTTTTGTCGAGATTCCAGTGGAATATCTCGTGGGCATAGGCGGCCCGTTTCCCCTGACGTTTTTTCACCTGCTCCTCCTTCGGTCTTCTACGGACCGCCTTTCTGAACGACTCGTAGCTCGGAGATGCAACATGCTGTCGTTCACACAGAAGACGGAGTTGACCATAGGCGGTCCGGAGGCGAACCTGTTTGTTGCTTTCGTATATGTCGGATATCGTTTCATCCATAAGTTGCTTGGCTGTTTCTCCGAGTCTTGATGTTCGGTTTCCTCGTCTAGATATTTGGGGAATCAGTCCCAAATATCTCGCCCCGAATTCACGCTCCGAAGCCCGCTGCCGTGATGTCCATCGTTCCATAGTTCTCTTGGAAGGAATTCTTGCTCCCGATATCTTCTCGTTTTCTTCGGAGATCGCCCGAAGAATTTCCGACCTCGCGTTGGCAATTTCCAGAGCCTTTTTCCCCGCCCCATCGAGAATGTCTCGCCCCGACTTCAATGGATCTTGTTTGGAGTGTTCGGCAACGATTTTTCCTGATGCAATGAGGCGTTCGAATGAGAGAACGGGAAGGGGAGCGATTCTTCCGTCCGATTCCAATGTGACCGATTCGACTCCTACATTGAGGACCTTCCATGGAATCCCATCCCACGAGACTGACTCTCCTGGCGCGGCCATGACGCCGATCCATTCGGATTTCCACGTTTCATCACTTCCCGCCAGCAGCTGGGTGTAGGCGACGGCGGTTTCGGCATCAAGCGCGACAACGGTTCGCATTGGCTCAGAGAGTCGGTCTTTGCGAAGGTCGACGTGGATCTGGTCCATGGCGATCATGCGGTAGATCACATCACTTCCTACCCCGTGCTCGCCCTTGAGAAGTTCGTCCAGGGTCGCTGCGGTTTTTTCATCGAACCAGGATCGGATCGTTTCGACGTCTCTTTTTGAAGGCTCCGGGCAATCTGTTCTCAGATAGTCTTCCAAAAAGCGGATATTCTCCTGGAAGATCCAGTTGATCCCTGCCGAAGACCAGACCCGGTAGGAAAGGCTATATTCCTTGGCAGACAACTCTCCCGGAGGACAAATCCAGTTTCCGTCCTCGTCTTTTCGGTAACGGTGGGGGCTATTTTGGGAAAGACGGGCAAGTTCCTCCTCCGGCTTGCACTCTACGAAGCCGATCCAGTTTTCTCTGATCACCAGGAAATCCGGCGTGTGGGTCACCCCCAGATTGCGTCCGCTCTTTCCCGGATAACGGAGCATCAGATGAGTGGGTTGATCGTAGTACTCGATTACGTCGGAGTCGTGTTCGAGTTCATAGATAAAAGGCAATTCCACCGTATGACTTTCCGCCTGAATAATGCATCCCATTTTCCGGCTAGGATATCGTACGCAGATGTTTGAACGGCCTCCTCCGACTCTCCTGACGGGCGAACTTTCCCTGATCGAATCGATCAGATTGCGACCGAATTCTGTCACCCCGAGTTTTCTGCAAAGGATGTCGAGTTGTTGTGAGTCCAGCATTGCTAATTGTCTCGATGGTTATTTTTTGTGACATTTTATTTTAAAATGTCACCTAAAATGACTTCATGGGTGATCATACAGTCATTCATGATGACAGTCAATATTCCATTG
>JAPTWQ010000011.1 GCA_028064945.1 Nitrospiraceae bacterium
GGGAAGAAACGGCTCTCCTGGATGCTTGCGAGAAATATGGAGGAGACCTCCCTCATGTTGTCCTTCTTGCCCTTGAAACCGCCATGAGGCGAGGGGAGATCGCTGGAATGACCTGGGATGATGTAGATCTAAAAAAGAGGACAGTCACCCTTCCTGAAACGAAAACCGGAGAAGTACGGATCGTTTCCTTATCGTCAGAAGCTATTCGGATTTTATCAAAAAGCGCCGTAAGACCCCGGACTTCAGTCCGGGGATATAAGGCGTGATTTGAGGGTTGGAAATTTGTGCAACTTGTGAAACAATGCACAATGTGAGACGCACATTCAAGTATCGGCTGTATCCGACCCGAAAACAGGAAACGCTCCTGAACCGGCAACGGGAAGAGTGCCGATGGCTCTACAACCATTTTCTGGAACACAGGAAGAATGCGTGGGAGTGGTATGGGGTCGGACTGTCGCTGTACGACCAGATTGGAACGCTTCCCTCCCTGAAAAAGGATCGACCCTCCCTTGCAACGGTCTATTCGCAATCTCTCCAGAACGTCGCCGTTCGGGTCGATCTGGCGTTTCAGGCTTTTTTCCGGCGAGCGAAGAACGGGGAAAACCCCGGATACCCCCGATTCAAGGGATCCGGCCAATACGCCTCGATCACCTACCCGCAATGGAACAGCGGATGCGATCTGACCGGAAACGGACTTCGTTTGTCGAAGATCGGGACCGTTCCGATTGTTCTTCATCGTCCGGTCGAAGGGAAAATCAAGACGTGCACCATTCTCCGGTCGTCCACCGGAAAGTGGTGGGCGACATTTTCCTGCGAGAACGTTCCGGAAACGATTCTTCCCTCCACTCCCCTTCCGGTGGGAATCGATGTCGGCGTGAAAACGTTCGCCACCCTTTCGGACGGGACGGTCCTCGAAAATCCGAAGTTTCTGAAACGCTCGGCCAAGAGAATCGCTCAGGCACAGCGGAAACTGGAGCGTCAAAAGACAGGATCTCCCGAAAGGGAACGAGCCAAAAAGATCGTGGCGAAAGTCCATGAACGTGTCGCGTTCCGAAGGACGGATTTCGCCCACCGGCATTCCCGCCAGATCGTCAACGAGTACGGACGGATTTTTGTCGAAGATATCACCATCAATGAAATGAACTCCCATAGATGCCTGAATCGAAGCATCCGTGATGCGGCGTGGTCGCAATTCTTTCTCTTTCTCTCGTACAAGGCTGAGAGTGCCGGTCGGGAGTTTGGGAGGGTGAATCCGGCCTATACGTCCCAAACCTGTTCCTCCTGCGGACACCGGCAGAAAATGCCGCTGTCGGACCGGCTGTATTCCTGTCCCTGCTGCGGGATGGAAAAGGATCGGGATCATAACGCCTCTCTGAACATTTTGAGACTCGGGCTGGAGTCTCGGGGTTAGCCCCCGGAAGCTCCGGCGTTTACGCCGGGGAGCAGTCACCATGAGCTACAACAGGATTCGGTAACATAGCCTAGAATTAACTGTTAAACCCCTTTTCCAAATCTCTTCCTTCCGTTGCTCTTTGGACCGGAGCTTCCGGTTCCTCCTCCCACCAGACCGCTTCCGATGGACGCGCAAGCACTTCTCCGATTTCTCCCGAATCGGCAACGACCGGCGTCGACCCGCGAAGGGAACGGCTCGCGGTTTCCTTCACAAAAAAGCTGACTGCCAGTCCGATCAACGCCGCACCCATCAGAAAGTATGCCGGAATCAGCCGATCATGGAATTGCCGCACCAGAAGTGCCAAAACGAGAGGCGTGGTCCCCCCGAAAACGGACGTGGAAAAATTGTAGGTGATCGCCAGAGCCCCATAACGGACCTCCGTGAAAAAGAGAGAAGGCAGCGTCGAAGTCATCGTCCCCTCAAACGCCGCCAGATGCGCCCCAAGGAGCACAAGTCCCGCAAAGACGATTTTGTCCTGTCCGTTCTGCACGAGCAAAAACGCGGGAACTGTCCAGACGAGGAGGCTCACCAGGGCGCTGCGGAGAATTGGATTTCTGCCCCATTGATCGCTGGCGGCACCGACCAGAAAGACGAGCGGGATCATGATGAGCATGACCACCAGAATCAGCAAAAGACCTTTTGTTTCACCATACCCCAGGACGGATGAGAGATAGGAGGGCATGTAGGACAGAACCATGTAGTCGATCACATTATAAAAGAGAACAAGACCGAGACCGATGGACATGGGCCTCCAGTGGACGCGCAGAAGTTCGCCCAGAGGCACTCGTGACAGGCGATTTGCCGGATTTTTCTCAAGGGATTCGAAAGCGGGGGTCTCTTCGAGCCGGCTCCGGAACCAGGCGGAAATGAGTCCGATCGGGGCGGCGATGAAAAACGGGAGGCGCCATCCCCATTGCAACATTTTTTCCGGGCCCAGCCAAGCCGTGAGCGCCGTGACCATTCCCGCTCCGATGATGAACCCCGTGAGCGTCCCGACCTCCAGAAGACTCGCCATCCTTCCCCTTCGCTTGTCCGGAGAATATTCCACGACGTACGTCATGGCTCCGGCGTACTCGCCTCCCGTCGAAAATCCCTGCGCCAGACGAGCCAAAAAAAGGAGGAAGACCGCAGACAGTCCGATGGTCCGGTATCCGGGAATGAGTCCGATCGAAAATGTGCTGATGGCCATCATGAGCAAAGTGATCACCAGGACGGTTTTCCGCCCGATAGCATCCCCCAGACGCCCGAAGAAGAGCGCACCAGCGGGACGGGCAAGAAAAGCCACGGAAAACGTGGCAAAAGAGGCGACCAGCTGGGCGTCTGGGGCGACCTGGGGAAAAAAAATTTTCCCGATGGTCACGGCCAGATAGGAATAAATCCCGAAATCAAACCACTCCATCGCGTTTCCGACAGCGGCGCCAAAGGCCGCTTTCCGGGCCAAATCCGGACGGACAACGGCAATATCCCGTTTTCTGAGTCTGGTCCCCATGCGCATCCCCTATTTTTCCCTCTTTCTGGAGGACCTCCGTGTTTCAACGGTTCAAAAACAGAATTCCATTGGGTTTGATCCAATCGCGCGGCAGACTTTGGCATTCATGCCGGGGAAGAATAGCGCGGACGGCAGGGCCGTCCATGCACTGGCTTTCAGTGCGGGGTTTTCTGCGACAATGCCCACCATGAAAAGAATTCAAGCCTTTAAATTCCGGCTTGTTCCGACGCTCGAACAGGAGCGACTCCTGTCCCGCCATGCGGGGTGCGTCCGGTTCGTCTGGAACAAGGCCCTCGATCTTCAGACGAAACGACTCGAAGCCGGGATGCCTCTCCTGTCCTACGGGGACATGGCCAAGCTCCTGACCCTGTGGCGATCGAGCAAGGAGTACGGCTTTCTGTCGCTCGGCCCGGTCCACCCCCAGCAGCAGACCCTCAAGAACCTCGACCGGGCCATTTGGGAAGCCTTGGACCGGAGAAACCCGAAGCGCTTCCCACGGTTCAAAAGGAAGGGCGAGGGAGATTCCCTCCGGTATCCCGATCCTCTCCAGGTGAAGCTCGATCTTGCAACCCGGGATGCGGAGGGAAGAAATCTCCTGCCCCGGATCTTTCTCCCCAAGGTGGGGTGGGTCAAGGTCCGCCTCTCCCGGCCGGTTGCGGGAGAGATCAGGAACGCCACCGTGACCCGGAAAGCCGGACGGTGGGCCGTGTCGATCCAGACGGAAAGGAACGTCCAGGAACCAACCCCAAGAACCTCTCCGGAAATCGGACTGGATCTCGGGGTCGTCTCCTTCGCCACGCTCTCGGACGGCACCCGGA
>JAPTWQ010000089.1 GCA_028064945.1 Nitrospiraceae bacterium
GTGGGTCACATTCACCAGAACATCGACCACCCGCTCCACATTGTAATGGAAGATGGCTGGAGGGGCGGTCATTCGGTGGAAATCGGCAATATCGCGAAGGTAGATCGGAGGATTCTTTGCTCCCGATTCCGAAAAATCCGGGCCCGTATAGCGGCGGACAAGGATATTGGAAAGGGCATCCATGGAATTGATCTTGTCCTCAGGATACTGGGCCGTCAGAAAGTAGGGATTTCCCGTGGACTGGTCGACCCAGAAGTTTTCTCCGATCGCCATGTCCGTCACAAGACTTGTAATGATGCTCCGTTCCGCATCGACTTCGGAGACTCCCAAAAACTGGGCCTTGCTCCGATCCACATCCACCATATAGGCCGGATAATGGAAGTTCTGCTTGACGCGCACGTCCGTCGTTCCGGGATAGGTGCGGATCTGTTTGGCGATGTCGTGGGCAATTTGTCCCAGCTTCCGGTACGACGGTCCCAGAATCTGAATGTCGATCGGTGCCTCGCCGGAGCCTGCCAGGATCTGGGTGATGATCGAGGAGGATTCGAAATCGAATTCGACATTGGGAAAATGGGAGGCCAGGTAGGGCCTGAGATCGTGTTCGAAATCCCAGACCGATCTCTTTCGCTCGTTGGACGGATTGAGCTGAACGAGAATGAACGCCATATGTGTCCAGAGATTGGTCGTGTACATGGCATCCCATCCGATACGGACTCCCACATTGGCGACAATGTGCTCGATGTCCTTGGGAGGGATGATCCGCCGGATCGCCGCATCCACCTTGGTCGCAACGGCCAGCGTCAGCTCCTGGCGCGAGCCGTCGGGAAGTCGCATCTGGATGATGAAGGCTCCGGTGTCGTCGGGCGGAAAGTACTCCGATCCGATCCGGGCAAAGAGGAAAAAGGATCCGATAAAGGACAGAAAGATGAGAATTGAAACCGGAGCTCTGTGGCGAAGGGCGATCTTCAGATAGTTGCGATAGAGATTTTTGAACCGGTCGAAAAGGTCATTGAACCGGTTGACCCCCCGGCGGAAGAGCGACCGGCTGTTTTTGTAGGCGGACTCGGGTTTCAAAAACCACGCCGAAAGGACCGGAACCAGAGTCATCGAGACGAAGTACGAGGCCATCATGGAATAGGCGACGGCCGCAGCCAGGGGGGTGAAGAGATACTTGCCCTTGCCCAGGAGAAAGAGGACAGGGGAGAAGACGATCATGGTCGCGATCGTCGAGGCCATCACCGGCATGGCGACCTCTCCGGCTCCGTCCAGGGCCGCCTGAGCGGGCGCCTTGCCCATTTCGAGGTGGCGGTTGGTGTTCTCGAGAACGACGATGGCGTCGTCGACCAGACGACCGATGGCCAGGGCCAGCCCTCCCAGGGTCATGATGTTGATCGTCTGACCGGTGGCGTTCAGCATGACGAACCCCACCAGAAGCGAGAGGGGAATGGAAGTGATGATGATGAAGGTGGAACGGATATTGCCCAGAAAGATCAGGATCATGGACGCAGTCAACAGGATCCCGACGAGTCCTTCCCGTTCGAGGGAGGCCACCGAATCCCGGATATAGACCGACTGGTCGAAGATCAGGGAAATGTTGAGGCTCTTCGGAAGACCGTAAAACGAGTTTATGGCATTCCTTGTGGCATCGATCACCTTGATGGTGTTGGCTCCGGCCTGCTTGAGCACGGGGATGTAGACCGACTTTCTCCCGTCGATCAGAACCGGATTGGTCTGGATGCGGTAAGAGTCCTTCGCGACCCCGATATCCTTGATATAGACCGGTTGTCCATGCTCGACCTTGATCGGAACGTCGTTGATCGTCTTGACCGGTCCCAGAAGGGCGTTCACGAAGACGTTATAGTTCTCGCTCCCTACCTTGGCATATCCGGCCGGCCAAATGATGTTCTGGCGATTGAGCGCACTGGCCACATCCCAGATCGTGAGGCCGCGAGACAAAAGGGCGGTATTGTTCACATAGATCTGGGTCTGGCGCGAAAGCCCCCCGAAGACGGGGGGGGCCGCCACCCCCGGAATGGTCCCCATCTGAGAGCGGACATTGTAATACCCGATGTCGTACATCTGCATCTGGGTGAGCTCTTTCGAGGAGAGGACGAGATCCGCGATGGGAATGGCCGCAATTCCGAACGGAATGATGATGGGAGGGAAAATTCCCGGCGGCAGATATTTCATGGAGGAATAGACCAGCGCTGTCACCATCGACACGGCAGCGGACAGGGAATAGGTCGACTTGAAGCGGACCTGGATCATGCTGATGCCGACCAGGCTATTCGATTTGATCGAGCGGATAAAGGGGGCCTGAAGAATGATGCGCTCCATCTGCTCGGTAATTTCCATTTCGGTATTGTAGACATTCATCCCCGGGAAGATAGTCAGAACTTCGACCTCCGGCAGGGGAATCCTTGGGAGAATGGAGACGTTCATTGAAGAGAGGCTCTGCCCCCCCAAGAGGATGATGGCCAGGGCCATCGCGATGATCGTATAGGGGCTTTTGAGGGACATGTTGACCAAAAACATGAAGCGTCTCCCTTTTTCCGTTTATTCCCGGTTGTCCGAAGGCCAGATTCTTTAGAATATTGTTTTGTGCAGTTTCACGAGAACCGTCTCCGAGCCGTCAAGCCCCTGAAGGATCTCCGTATAGTCTCCGTTCCGGTAACCGACCACTACGGGAAGTTTGAGGCGCTTCCCCCCCCGGAGGACATAGACGAAATTTCCGTGGCGCTCTTCAATGACTGCCATGTGATGGACGGAACGGACATGAGGATAGGTATTCAGGCGGATACGGGCATCGATAAACATGCCCGGCTGAAGGAGATGTTGAGGGTTTTCAATATCGATCTCTGTCCGCATCGTGCGCGTTTCAGGATTGAGCCGAAAGGCATATCGCGTGACCCGGGCCTTGAAGACCTTTCCAGGAAGGCCCTGGGCCCGAAGCTCTGTCGGAAGACCGCGCTTTATGAATCGAACGTAACGTTCCGGAACGCCCACATAGAGACGCATCTCGTCGACATCTTCGATCTTGACGATGGGAAGGGCGGGGGTCGTCCCTCCCGTCCCCGTCGAGACGAGGTTCCAGGGATCGACGTAGCGATGGGTAATGATGCCGGTGAAGGGAGCCACGATGGTCTTGTAGCGGACAAGAGAGTGAAAGTATTCAGCCTGGGCTTCCCGCTCCTTCCAGAGGGCTTCGGCCATCTGGACCCGCTGGAGAGAAATCACCCGATGATCGCCCTGCCAGACATGAAGCTTGCGAAGGAATGTGATGTGGGCGATGGCCGCCTCGGCCAAGGCCTTTTGCCAGCTCTGATAGAGCTCCGGGTCATAGATGTATCCCAGGACCTGACCCCGGGTGACCCAGTCTCCCTTGTCGACGTTCAAAAATTTGAGATAGCCGGGAACATGTCCATAGACGATGGCCTTGCGGAAGCCATGAATGACGCCAGGAATAGTCGTCCAGAGCTCGAAATGGCGATATTTTACGTGGCCAATTCGATATCGGGCGGGATCGAACGGAGCAGAGGCCTGCGAAGAGGAGAGATTTTCCGAAGAAACGGGGGCTGATCCTTTTTCGGAGAAGTGGCGAAAAAGCAAAAAGGCGATCAGAAGGATCGAGAGAAACCCCAGAAGACCGACAATTTTTTTGCGATGCGTCGAATTTGGTCCCACAGCTCGCTTTCAGAAGCTTTCATAGCCTATGAAACGTTTCATTCTCCATGAAAGCTTTCATACCCTATGAAAGAAA
>JAPTWQ010000043.1 GCA_028064945.1 Nitrospiraceae bacterium
TCCCCGGGATCGAGGATGGCGCCGGAAGCTCGGCCTTCTTCAACCAGCCGGTGGCCCTTGCGGTGAACGGAAACACCCTCTATGTGGGTGACTCTTCCAACGCCTCCATTCGGGCGATCGATCTCTCCAGCAACAATGTCACGACCATTGCCGGCGGCGTCAAGGCGCTCGGAATGCCGGTCAGCGGAAAAACTGATGGCGATGTTTCGGTGGCACTCTTCCAGTACACCGGCGCAATTGCCTATGCCAACGGGAAGCTCTTCATTGCCGACATTCCGGCTGAGACTCTCCGGGAGCTGAAGCTGTAGTTTCCTGAATAAAGGGCAATAAAAAAGGGGGAGCGAGAAGCTCCCCTTTTTTTTATCTTTCCCTTTCCTGCCATGGAGGGAAGAGTCAATTCCTTCCCCTCCTCCCCGCCGTCGGTCACCCGGTCACTCCCGGCTCCATCGGTGGACTTTTCCTTCGTATTCCGGCTCCTGCCGATAAAATTCGGCGAATTGGGGCTTCCGTCCGACACAAACTGCTTGGGGTTTTGTGGCTGATCTCGCTCCACCCCTGGTCCGATCTGCGGGCGCGCGAACTGTCCAAAAACGAGGTTTCGTCATGGAAACTGCAACGGAAATTTTGTGTATAATGAATTTCGTAAGGAAATAATAAATCCTGCAAGCTAATTTCGAAGAGGATATTCTTGACCATCCCGATTGGATATCAATGGCTCATCAGACATCTCGACCTTGAAGTTCCCTCTCCGGTACAGATTTCGGTGATAGGGAAATCGGCAAAATCTGAGACATATCCGAAGGATAAAATTAAAGTCTTCCGGAAAGAATATCAGGTTCCCGATGACCCACTCTCCCATCTGTCGTTCGCCCTGAAACATGAGCCGCTTGATCTTTCGATCATCGAGAGGACCCTGAAAAAAATTAACAGGAAGACGATTGAGGAGAGATTAAAAAAGTCTCTAGGAAAATATGAACGTAAAATTGGATTCTACTATGAGTTTTTGACTGGCGAATCCCTGGATATTCCCAAAATGACGGTAGGAAATTATATCGACCTGCTTGATCCCGAAGAATACTTCACCTCTCTTCCGAAGAAAAGTCAAAAATGGAGAATCAACAACAATCTTCTCGGGGTTCCGGCTTTCTGCCCTATCGTAAGAAAAACGTCAGCCCTCAAAGATTTTATTTCCAGGGATCTTGATAAGAAGGTTAAAGATCTCATCTCCTCCTACCCGTCCACTGTCATTCTCAGGGCAAATCAGTATCTCTATCTCAAAGAGACAAAGTCCTCATTTCTCATCGAGCAGGAAGAGCCTAGGGGGGACAGGATACAGAGGTTTGTTCATCTTCTTCATCAAAAAGACGCTTTCCCTGCAATGAGGAAGGAAGACTTTATCAGGATTCAGAAGATGATCGTTGATCCCCGGTTTGCTTCAGGGGATTATCGAACGGATCAGAATTATGTCGGGGAGCGTCTCGGGAATGGGGGGGAAATCGTGCATTATATTCCTCCTTCTCCCGCTTCTGTCGGCCCCATGATGGAGGGACTGATCGATACGATGGATCGCCTCCGACAGGGGGTTCACCCAGTCATTGCCGCCGCCTGCATTTCATTTGGATTTGTTTTTATCCATCCTTTTGACGATGGTAACGGAAGAATACATCGTTTTTTGATTCACGACATACTTTCAAAGGGGCATTTTACGCCGGAGAACACGATATTTCCTGTGTCGGCTCATATTCTTGACAATATGGCCGATTATGAGAGCTGCCTGGAGTCTTTTTCCAAAAGAGTGATGGAAATAACCCGATACGAGATAGATCACGAGGGGGTTCTGCGAAAGATGAACGATACGGATTTTCTGTGCCGGTATTTTGATGCCACAGAGATGTCGGAGTACCTCTTCAAGGTGATAGAGGAGACGATTGATTCAGTCATTCCCGCCGAACTCGTTTTTCTGCTTCGGTATGAAAAGGCGAAAAAGGAGATGCAGACTGTTGTCGACATGCCCGACAACAAGATCGACTCTTTTATCACATTCTGCCAACAGAACAATGGAGTTCTTGCAGCGTCAAAGCGAAAAAAGTACTTCCCGATGCTTTCGGACGAAGAGATCGGAAGTCTAGAGAAGTCCGTCAAAAAACTGCTTCTTGGTGGAGAACTGAATCACGGTCCGTCTTCTGAAAGCTAAGGCAAAGGATTCTCACGAAGCGGCAAGATCTCTCGTCTCCTCACGGGGAGATCCATTTTCTAAGGCCCCATTCGCGGATTCCCGTTCTTTCCTTCCTTCAGTTTTCGACGCTTTTCTCCGGACAGATCCCGCAGCGACAGCGGCACTTTTTGCAGGAAAATTCTTCCTTTTCGAGCGCCGCCTCGACGATGCGGGACAGCGCTTCGATAAAGGAGGGCTGGATGTTGAGTGCCGGGGCCCTTTCGAAGTGGAGGATGCGCGACTCCTTGGCCAACTCCCGATAGGTGATGTCCATCTCGAAGAGGGTCTCCTGGTGGTCGGAGACGAAGCTGACGGGGACCAGGACAAGATTGACCGTTCCGTGGTTGGCTGCCAGGGTCGAAATCGTCTGTTTCGTTTCCGGCCCCAGCCATTTGAGAGGGCCCACCCGGCTTTGGTAGGAGAGATGGATTCGGAGCGTCTTCTCCGGATGACGTTTTCGGAGAATCTCCCCGACTTTGGCGACAGTGGTTTCGGTGTCGGCCTGGTAGGGATCGCCCTGGCGGATCCTTTTGACCGGGATCCCGTGGGCCGAAAAAAGAACGTCGATGGGGTGGCTGTTTTTGGGGAGCCTCTCGATCGAGGCTTGGATGGTCTCGGTCAGGGCCTCAAGGTAGGGGGGAAACTCCGGCCAGGCCGGAACGACATGAAGGGCTGCCCGGGAGAGGGCCGGAAAATCCTTGACCCTCTCCGAAAATTCCCGGAAGGATGATCGGGTCGTGGTGGTCGATCGCTGGGGATATAGAGGGAGAAGCACGAGCTTTTCCGGCCGGAAGGCCTCGAGGGGCCCCAGTGCCGTTTCGATCCGGGGAGGGGCATAGCGCATGGCGACGGTGACTTTGGCCTCGAAGGGGGAGTCCGGATGGTTCAGGGCCCTCTCCAGGAGCGCGGCCTGATCGTCGGTAATCCGCCTCAGGGGAGAGCCTCCGCCGATCGCCTCGTAGTATCCCCGGCTTTTGGGAGCCCTTCGCCGGGCCAGAAAGCGGGGGAGAAAGGTCTTGACCACCGGAGGAAGGTCCATGATGTCGGGGTCGGAAAAGAGATTTTCAAGAAAAGGCGTCACGTCGTCGAGGGTTTCGGGACCTCCGAGGTTGAAGAGGAGGATGCCGACCCGTTGTTTTTCAGCCATGAAGACTCCCTGTTGTCCGTTGTGGGGCGAGCGTGCGCCCTTGTTCCTAATATATTAGACCCGGCGTCCTGCCGGATGGTCAAGTGCGAAACGGATGACGGGGAAAAGGGGAGCAAGGAGCGGGGGAGAGGGCCAAGCTTCTCCCCGTGCGAGCGGGCCAAATTCCGGACGAAGAGCATCTTGTCGAGGGGCGCCGGGGGAGCGGAGCCGAGAACCCTTCAGACCCTGTTGACGGAGGAGAGAAGACCCAGCCCCACGGCCAGGACGACGAGATTTGCAAACCAGGCGGCCAGAAGGGGGGGGATCACTCCTCCCCGTCCCAGGGCGAGCCCCATGGAATAAAGCGTCCAGTAGGAGAGGGAGAGC
>JAPTWQ010000072.1 GCA_028064945.1 Nitrospiraceae bacterium
GCGACCAGGGAAGCCACTTTACAAGCCCCAGCTATCTGGAGCGACTTAAGGCCAAGAAGATTCAAATCAGCATGGATGGAAAAGGCCGAGCCCTCGACAATATTTTCACCGAGCGACTCTGGAGAAGCCTCAAATACGAAGAGGTTTACCTCCATGAATATCAATCTCCCAAGGAAGCTCGAGAGAGAATCCAGTCCTGGTTTACCTTCTACAACCGGGAAAGACCTCACCAGTCCTTGGGATACAAAACTCCCTGGGAGGTCTTAAACGGGACATCTTCTGAGGGATAGAGCCACCACAACCTCTCTCCTCAGACTGGAGACGACTTCCTCCAAAATGTGCTTACAGGAGTCATAAAATCTGTCTTGACAAGTGGGTCCACCTCAGATGATGCTGCGAAAATGGTTGACATCTGGGGTGATCGACGGTCAATCTCTCCATCCGACCCTGGCCGGGACTCCACAAGGGGGGATTATCTCCCCGACGGCGGCAGTGATCACACTGTCCGGGCTGGGATCGTATCTTGCATCCCTTTTCCCGCCGTCCTACCAGGTGCACACGGTGATCTATGCCGACGACTTCGTTGTCACCGGGGCCTCGAGAGAGATCTTGGAACAGGAAGTCCGTCCCGCGATCGAGCGTTTCCTGCGGGAACGGGGTCTGGAACTCTCGCAAGAGAAGACCCACGTCGTGCCTATATCGGAGGGATTCGATTTTCTCGGCCAAAACGTTCGGAAGTATGGGAGAAAGCTTCTCATCACTCCGGCGTGGAAAAACGTTCAGGCGCTTCTGAACAAGGTCCGGGGCATTGTGACTCAGGGACGAGCGAAAACGCAGGAATGGCTCATTGAGACTCTCAATCCCGTCCTGCGAGGATGGGCCAACTTTCACCGACACATCTGCTCAAAAACTACCTACCAATGGGTTGATTTCATCATCTTTCGCATGCTTTGGAGATGGGCCAAGAGACGACATCCCAACAAGGGCGCCCAATGGGTGAAAAATCGTTATTTTCACCGCAGAGGAGCCCGAGAGTGGGTGTTCTCCTCGGACGGGACCACGAAGCGCTGCCTCTACACCATCGCTTCGACCCCGATCCGGCGGCATGTCAAGATCAAAGGACAGGCCAACCCCTTTCATCCCGAGTGGGACCTATACTTCGCCGAGCGTAAACTTGCGGCAAAGACCCGAAAGGAACTCGACTCTCTTTTCGACGGAACCCTCGGCAAACAGAGCGTTTGTGGACAACAGCCGGCTCTGGAGAGATCCAGGGCTTTGTAACGGCCCGAGCCCGGTGAGGCGAAAGTCTCACGCCGGGTTCCGAGGGGGGGATGGCGTAGTAATGCGCTGTCCCTACCCGATAAGATGCGGCAGTCCAAGGAGCCCTTTGACCGGCCTCCCCGAGGGATGATGACCAAGCCCACAACGCGGGAGGTGCTCCAGCACTTGTCTCATATTAGCGTCCACCGGATCGACAACGGACCCCGGCATCTCCAGATCTCCCAACGCTATCAAAACGGCGTCGATCAGATCCTGCGCTGGACCGGCATCGATCCCCGGGTCTATCTCGTCCCGCCGGTCCGGGAAAAGCGACGGAAGATCCCCAAGTCTCTCGGGGGAGCGGATCAGGCGTCGGGGACATCCCCCTCCGCCCACCCTCCGCCTTCCCAGCAGGACGGCCCCCCACACACCAAAGGAGGACCCCGCGACTCCCTGACCTGACCCGATGACCCGACCCGTCCGTCTCTTCTCCTCCCCGTGAAGAGACCGTTCGGATCGAAGGCCCTTCCCGACGCCATTGAGAGCGAGCCCGACCCCGTCAAAGACGGGAAAAACGGCACGCAGGCTCAAGGTGCGTCTTCTGATCCAAGTCGAAAAAATCCTCCTCCGCAAAAATCCCCGATGCAAATTTCGAGTTGCGAAATGTACGATTAAACATTGATTTTTTGTTTAATCGAATAAAAGAAGAGAGTTGAATTCGGTTGTGGAATAGGGAATCGAACTCCAACTTCCGGAAGAAGACACGTTATCCTTCCGAAAACTGGAAAAGTGACATGATATGCTTCCAGAAAATCTTCAAAAATTGATTTTGCACCTAAAAAAGACAAGAAAAGTGACACGTTATGCTTCCGAACGGTGACAATTTATTGTTCGCCTTCCACAATCCAATAAAGACAAAAAAGCCCGCGTAAAACCGGGCTTTTTTCATGTCTTCCTGTCTTTCTTCGTCCGATAGTGTCCGTTGACAGCCGGAAGGATGGGGGTATTTTTGGGGGTGTGATACCCCCACCTGGGAGGCGATACCCCCACGATACCCCCTGGGAGGGGAAAAACCTTACCCCGCCGGAATGGAGACGACATGCTGACCGATACATCGATCCGGAACGCAAAGCCCAAGGAAAAGCCCTACAAACTTGCCGACAGCGGAGGGCTCCATATTCTGGTCACTCCGAACGGCTCCCGATTGTGGCGGCTCAAATACCGGGTTGGGGGTATCGAGAAACTTCTTTCTTTCGGAGCATACCCCCAGGTGAGCCTTAAGGAGGCGCGAGACAAGGCATTCGAGGCTAAGCAGGGGCTTTCTTCGGGAATCGACCCCTCGCAAGCGAAGAAGGCACAAAAGGCCAGCGCGTCCGGAGCCGATAGCTTCGAGACGATTGCGCGGGAGTGGTATGAGAAGTTTTCACCCACTTGGACGCCTTCTCATGGAGAGCGGATCATCCGGAGACTGGAGCGCGATATCTTCCCCTGGATTGGCAAAAAACCCATCAAGGACATTCAGGCCCCCGATCTTCTGTCCGTTCTTCGGAGAATCGAAGAGCGGGGAGCGGTCGAAACGGCTCATAGGGCGTCACAGAATTGCGGACAGGTCTTTCGGTATGCCGTCGCCACTGGCCGGGCCGAAAGAGATCCGTCCGGCGATCTTCGGGGAGCAATCCCTCCGACTAAAGCAAAGCATCACGCTTCCATCACGGAACCGAAAGAAATAGGCGCACTTCTTCGGGCCATTGATGGCTATGAAGGAGGACTCATTGTCCGGGCGGCTCTCAGACTGGCTCCGCTGGTCTTTGTTCGGCCAGGGGAACTCCGGAGGGCGGAATGGAAGGAGATCGATTGGGACAAGGCTGAGTGGAGCATTCCGGGCAAAAAGATGAAAATGCGTGAGAAGCATGTCGTTCCTCTTTCCCGGCAAGCCATTGAGATCCTTCATGAACTACAACCCCTGACAGGAGAAGGACGGTTTCTCTTCCCGTCCCCCCGGTCCTGGGACCGTCCCATGAGCGAGAATGCCGTCCTTGCGGCTCTCCGTCGAATGGGCTATTCCGGGGATCAGATGACCGGGCACGGATTCCGGTCGATGGCCTCAACTCTCCTGAATGAACAGGGCTGGAACCGGGACGCAATTGAAAGACAACTTGCCCATGCGGAGCGGGATGAGATCCGGGCGGCATACAACTACGCACAACATCTCCCGGAGCGTCGGAAGATGATGCAAGCGTGGGCGGATTATTTGGACAGTTTGAAGAACGGGGCGGAAATTCTTCCATTTCGGAAGGTTGAATTCACTTAGGTAATCCCCCGGCTCTGCCGGGGGACCCCAAGAGTTTGACAATTCCGGGAATAAAGAAAAGCCTCCTAACGTGGACCGCTCAAAGTCACGAAAGGAGGCTCGATGAGAATCGAGGA
>JAPTWQ010000021.1 GCA_028064945.1 Nitrospiraceae bacterium
TCAAGGGGGAGCGGTCGCCCGTGGGGTTGGGACTGCATGAGCCCTGCCAAAAGTCGGATATGGGGTTCGTCGTCTGCCCTGAAGAAGTTTCCGGATTCTGGAAGAAGAATGACTTCCTCACCATCCCATGCAAGTTTTGGCGTGATCTGCATGATTGGCCTCGATGGTTTTGGGGCATCGATTAGATCGAATATGCTCATTTTTCCCCCCGCAAAAGGACAGGATTGATTTGGATGGTTGTTTTTTTCTCCACCTCCGAAACTCGGATTCTGTGGAGTTTTTCCAAGGCGATAATTGCCAGATCAAGGGATTCTTTTTTCCGGAGTGCGTTTGGCCCGTGGGTCAGGATGATGGATTTGTGAACAGTCGATTCCCCCCGGTCGAGTAACCATTTATCCAGTTTTCCGGCCAATAGGTCTTGAGGGTTTGTGTGGATCTCCCCGAAAAACCGCCGGGCCTCATGCAAGTGCCAAATGACGATCCGGGAGGCCATTTCGACACTGTCTTTCGAGATTTCAGCCTCGTTATTATAAAGGCTGAAAAGTGCCGCCATCCGGGCGATATTGTCAGCCGCCTTGCTTGCAAAGTCCCGGAGTGTTTCAAGATCCCCGTCCGGGGCAAGATCTTTTTCAATCAGGTTATAAACTTCAACCCAAGCCGCTCGCCCATCGGTTGAAAAGTCCATTGTCGGGGGTTCAAGGCCCCGGTCGCCGTCGGGGTTTGGTGTTTGTTCCAAGAGTTCGACCAAGCGATTCTGAAACCGTGTCAGGTTGGGCCAGCTTGCGGGTGCGTCCTTCCAAAGCCTTGTGCCTTGGGTTGATCCCGGATTACAAATCAAAAACCGGGCTAAAAAACCGCTTCCCCTCGCTAAACCCTTGGAAGCCTCGAAAAACTCCCTGATCGTTTGAGGTTGGGTCGCAAGTCCCATCGTGAGCCGCGCACCTTGAACGGAAAAACATCCAGCCGCCCTCCGATCAATCTTGAGTGTGCCGCCATCCCAAACGATGTTTAGAAGAGCCAAATTTCGCATAACCGAATCCCGTCCCATGCCATGCCCCCCGAAGACGCAAGCCGCTTCGTTAGACATGACGCCGCCAGAAGGCCAGCGATTGGCGAGACTCCAAGCCAACGCCTCGGGGGTGCTATCCTGATGGATCATTTGAGGGTATCTTGGGGGTTCTGGCATGGATTGTTCATGTTCCCGGAGTTGATCTCGCAACGTTTGGCTTGGCTTGGATTTGATCTTTGCCAGAAGACCGGACCGTTCCGCCTCCCATGCCGCATGATCGGCTCGATACCTGGCCAGTTCTGGTTTTGCCGCCTCGGCCTGCATCAGTTCCCATTTCCGGATTCCCGCCATGAATAGGTCGTCGATAGCGGTTTTTCGCTCCCCGCTGGCGGCCAATGGCAGAAAGAATAGCGAGATTGGACCCGTTAGCCCATCATCCCGCCGAACATCTGCCAGCCCTTGACCAGCAAGGCTTAGTGCCGCCAATGCGCTACATGCCGCCAATGCCGGGGGGCATTGAGTGAAGCTCAAAACCTCTTGGACTGCTTCGCCAATTCCGTCGGGAAGGGCCGCAAGAGGATAGGGGATCGGATCATCCTCTTTCGTGATCGGTTCCGGTTCCGGCCAGTTGTCGCCGGGTTTGACGGGGTTTTCAAGGATTCCCAAAGCGACATCGTTAAAGTCGACGCCCATTAAACGGCCCCCCCTGCATAGGCCACAAGGCCGTCAATCGATCTTGCCGCCGCCTCAGAATATCGTTTCCCGGCCTCGTCGCCATCCGCACATAAGACGATTTCAGACTCCGGGAAGGCCCTTCTGATAGTCAGTGCCACGCTTGGAAGGTTTGACGCGCTGAAGGCCACAAAACAGGCCCTTCCGGTCAGTGTGTGGATTGTCGCCGCGGTTGCGAAGCCCTCAGCAATATAGATCCTGCCAGCATTGGAAGGCTCCCCAATGACCGTGAAAAGGGATTTTGTGACCCCTCCCCGAAGGAAACGCTTCGCCCCGGCTTCGTGAATAAATTGAAGATTCCAAAGGTAGCCTGATGAATCCTGCATTGGGACAATGATTGACGTTCCGATCTGTCGGGCATGGTGGGCTTGGATCTTCTTCCGTAAAAGATAGGGGTGGAGCGGGTTGGCTGGTTTTGCTCCCTTCCAGATCCGGAGGGCCTTTTTCTGAGCCTCAAGTTGTTCCGGGGTGGGGCCAGTCTCGATCTTCCTGGGTGATGCCTCGAACCGTTCCCCTGTTAATCCCAACCCCCGCCGGATCTCGTCAAATGAACATCCCGCAAAACAATGAGCCAGAAGCCGGCCTTCAGGGGTGATGGTGATAGAAAGGCTTGCGTTCCGGTCTTCATGGGCCGGGCATCTGAGAACCCACCCTTGCCCGGATCGTCTTGCATGTAGCGATTCCAGAACCGCCGTGATATCATTGCTCATCATCTTCTCCTGAAGCCCTCACGCCAGAGGGCTTTTTTTCGTTCAGCCGACCTTGGCCGAAAGTTTTTGGTCAGAAGTTGAAACGCTCCGCTCAGCAAGATAATTTTCAAGATCCGAAAGTCTGTATCTAATGCTCCTGCCGACCCGAAGGAATCCCGGACCGATTCCCGCCCATCTCCATCGCGGTAATGTGGTCTCGGCAATTCCCAAAAACAAAGCCGCGTCGCGATTTGAAAGTAGTTTGTCGCTCATGATCTCCCCCCTTGATTAAGAATGTTCCCGTGCCGTTTTGGCTCAGGATTCTGTCTCCGGGTAGACGATACTAGATCGTTATAGTTTCTAATAATCCCCAAAACTGGGGAAACTTTTTGATCGATTTTGGGGAGAGGGGGTTTTATTTGGTGGGGAAGTGTTTTTTCACAATGGTTTCATAAAGGTGGGAAAAGTCGCCGGTATCGGTGCAATCTTCGATGGTGGCAATAATCATGCGGGTGAATACGTAGGGGGGGGCCAGCCGGTCCTCAGAATGAGGGTTCGGCTGAAAAGCGTTGCGGGGGGGTGTCTTGCCGGTGAATCTGGTCCACAAGGCCAGCGATTCCCAAATGATGACCCTTCGTGGATACCTGGCTGGTTCTTTCGTTCCAAGGATCTTGTCGCATTCCCAGATCATGAAAAGAAGGGCGTCCACGTCGTGTCGGAGCGGGGTTGCGGTTTTGGGGAAGTTTTTAAAAGAAGGGAAAAGGTAACGAAGATCCCTTGAGCCGTCCCGACAATCCCGAGTTTTCTGGAGAAGTTTTCTGTATTGGGTGAGCTCTTTCTTTCGGGCCTCGTGCGTCAACCATTCCTTTCCTGTGGTGATGATCTTCGTGAGGCCCATCAATGGCCCTTGGGGGAGCATCCAGCTACCATCCGGATTGAGTTCTTGCCCTTCCGCGAGGTGGGGTCTAAGCCATTTCAGAATCTCGACCACGGGATCCGCCTTCATTTGGATTCCTTTTTGAGGGGAACAACATTTGACGGGGCTTTCCCCGCCTCGATTATCCGATCAACCGCCTTGGTCATTGCCGCCCGGATCGGATCATTCGCCAGCCGTGAATAGGTTGCAGTCGATCCCTGGGACTTGTGTCCAAGAGTCTTTCCAATCAGGAGAAGACTTTCCCCCTGAGTCGCCAGCCATGATCCAAGGGTTCGCCTGAGGTCGTGAATCCGAA
>JAPTWQ010000028.1 GCA_028064945.1 Nitrospiraceae bacterium
TGGCTGAATCCAGAGGCGCAGGAGAGTTCTGGGTTTCGCTCACACATGACCGGGAGCAGGCTGTCGCCTTTGTGGTGTTAACAGGAGAGTCCGATTGATTATTCTCTCTCCCGCCCAGATGAAACAGGCAGAAAGCTACGCAATGGAGCTTCTCGGTCTGCCGGAAGAAATCCTGATGGAACGGGCAGGTATGGCGGTGGCCCGCAGTATACGCCGTTTCTTCCCGGAAGCGAGTAAGATCGTGGCCCTTGCCGGAAAAGGAAATAATGGAGGGGATGCCCTCGTGGCCCTGAGGGATCTGGTCGGAGGGCAAAACAAACTGGATGTGGTTCTGCAATTCCCGGAAGACCAGTGCGGTGAATCCGTGAGAAGGGAGCTGCGCCGTCTCAGGAGTCTTGGAGTCCAGTCCAGTGCCATGGGATCCCAGTCTTCCTGGCATAAAATCCAGCATGCGGATCTTTTGATCGACGGCTTTCTGGGGACAGGATTGTCCGGTGAGTTGCCCGTTACCCTGCAAGATGCTTTTGAGCGGATCAACCGGATGGACAAGGCAGTGGTTTCCGTGGATATTCCGTCGGGTGTCGACGGAGAGACAGGTCATGTTTTTCCTTTGGCCATGAGGGCCCGGATGACTGTCACGTTGGGATTCCCGAAATGGGGTCTCTTTCTCGATCCGGGCCACCGCTATTGTGGAGCAATTCTTCTCGCTCCCATCGGCCTTCCCGATGTGTCCCGATTCCCGGAGGGATTGATCGAGCTTTCTGGAGTTCTTCTTTCTCCCTGGGAAGCCAAAAGTCTTTTACCGGAAAGATCCCCGGCGATGCATAAGGGATCGGCCGGGCATGTCGGCGTATGGGGCGGTGGCCCAGGGAAAAGAGGATCTGCAGAACTCGTTTCTTTGGGAGCCCTGCGCTCGGGGTCGGGTTTGGCAACCATATACTGGTCGGAAGCGGAAAATGAAATTCTCCCTCGAAATCCAGAAATCATGGTTGCATCCGGATCTTCTCCCAGAGAGGCAATTTTTGACCGGTCCGATGTTTTGGCTATCGGGCCGGGGTGGGATCCCGCCCGGATCTCGGTGCCCTTTGTACGGTCGGTTCTCGACGAATTTGAGGGTCCGGTTGTAGCGGATGCTGGAATTTTTGATGTTTTTCAGAAACAACCTGAAGAGCTGAGGAGAAAAAACGGACTTCCCCTGGTTCTTACTCCCCATCCGGGAGAAATGTCCCGTCTGCTCGGAATCAACATTCAGGAAATTCTGTCGTCTCCTCGAAGGATTGCTCTTGAAACGGCTCGGCTCACGGGAGCAATCGTTCTTCTCAAAGGGTGGAGAACGATTGTTGCAGCACCGGATGGCCGGACGGCAGTCAATCCCACAGGAGCCCCGAATATGGCGACCGCCGGAATGGGAGATGTCCTGACGGGAATCATCGCAAGCTTTCTTGGTCAGGGAAAAGATGCCTATTCGTCCACCGTGTCCGGAGCGTATATCCATGGCCTAGCCGGTGAAGTCGCCTGGAAGCATGGTGTCCGGGCGGGGTTACTGGCACACGAGCTGGCGTTTCATATCCCGGAAGCCCGAAAGACTCTTGAAGACGTGCAGGTCTCTTCTACCGGGGAGGATCTCCTTCTTTTCAAACCTCTGAATTAGGTTCCGGGAGTCTTTTTGTCCAACCGGGACAGCAGTGAGCTCTCCCCCCATCTGGGAGGGGCATCAATCGTGGAGTTCTCATTGGATGAGATCACGCCTTACCTGAGATACCTCAGTCGTCATGCCCCATCCTTTTATTTCCTCTCTTCCGGAGAAGCGTCTTTGTCTCCTTCTCCAGGGAAGGATGTGGAGAAAGTTCCAGCGGCACCGATGCCCAGTTTCCCGGAAGATCTTGACGGTCTGGAACGGTTTGTCCTGGCCTGTCAAGCCTGTTCTCTTTCCGAAACACGCAATCAGGTTGTTTTCGGAGAAGGGCGCGGGACGTCTGGACTGATGTTTGTCGGAGAAGGCCCCGGGGCGGACGAGGATCGGACCGGCAGACCCTTCGTTGGAAGAGCAGGAGAGCTTCTGACTAAGATGATCCAAGCCATGGGACTTTCCAGGGAAGAAGTCTATATTGCCAATACAGTCAAATGTCGGCCTCCCGGAAACAGGGTTCCTTCCCCTGAAGAGAGAAAAGCATGCTTCCCTTTTCTTGAAGCTCAGATCCGGCTTCTGAAGCCGAAATACATGATCCTTCTCGGGCAGACAGCCGCCCAGGTTGTCCTCAGGCAGTCGGCAGGGATCACACGGATTCGCGGCACGTGTTGTGAATTGCCGGAATATCCGGGCATAAAAATAATGCCGACCTATCATCCGGCTTACCTTCTTCGAAACCCGTCCGCGAAGAGAGATGTCTGGTCGGATTTGCAGACCGTCATGGGATGGATGGGACTCTCCCGCTCAGGGGAGAAGGAGGGGAAATGAGGGCTGTATTCTGGGTCGCTGTTGTCGCGGCAGGGCTTCTCTTCCTTTTGGAGAATGACCAGCAGACCGTTATCCTGCGTATTCCTTTCTGGATCGGCACTCCTCCTCTGCCTGTCGGAATTGTCGTTATTCTTTCCATTCTGACGGGAATCGTTTTGGCGTTTTTGTCGGATTTGCTGAAAAAGACACGGGCCCGTCTGGGTAAATTGAGACAACCCTCTCTTCCTCCGACGGATTCAGATCATCATGGATGATGCTCTTCAGAAAGAAGCGGCGCCCATTTTTCCGGATACGCCCCTCTTTCGTCAATATCAAAGTCTCCTTTCTGAAGTAGAGAACTCTCTTCTCTTGTTCCGGCTGGGAGATTTTTACGAACTGTTTGGGGAGCAGGCGGAGACTGTCTCGCGCGTCCTCGGGTTGACGTTGACCACACGGGACAGAAACCGTCCGAATCCCTTGCCGATGTGCGGTATACCGGCGCGGTCCCTGGACCTCTATCTCCCTCGTCTGGTCTATGAAGGTTTTTCCGTTGCGATCGCCGAACAGGTCGCGCAGCAGGGGGACACGGAAGGACTCTTCCCCCGGCAGATTGTCCGAGTCGTGACCCGTGCGACACTGATTGAGGACCCGTCATTGTCGGGCGGAAGCATGAAAAACGCTCTTGCTGTCGCCGGGGAGGGGGGGCGATGGTCGGGGGCCTGTCTCGATCTGACCGACGGAACCCTGAGTGTGTTCGAACCGGAAGATTCTCCGCCATCAGACCTCCTTCCGGATCCGCTTGTGGATTGGGTCAGCCGAAAAAATCCGGAAGAAGTCCTGGTGGAGGATTCCTCTCTCCTCTCTTCGTTCGAACACTTTCAGGTGGCTTCTGTGAAGCGGGAACAGAGAGAAGGATGGCGGGACTTTCTTCCCGGTTCTTTCCGGATGCCGGAACTTGCCCCCCAGAGCCTGAAAGCCTTGTCCATGCTTGTGGGCTATGTGGCATGGCATCAGAAATCGATCCTTCCGCATCTCACCGGAGTCGTTCTGGAAAACGACTCCGGCAATCTTGTTTTGGATCGTTCGACCCTTCGCCATCTTGACCTGTTTCCCTCCGGAGAGGAAAAAAAGAAACCCGGAAGTCTGTATGAAGTTCTGGATCGCGCCCGAACCGCGATGGGATCTCGAACATTGCTTG
>JAPTWQ010000057.1 GCA_028064945.1 Nitrospiraceae bacterium
AGAGGGAAGGCAGGCATCAAACAATGCCTGAAATGCTTGTGAGTATTAGCTAACAAATGGTGCCCCCGGGGTGACTCGAACACCCGGCCAAAGGTTTAGGAAACCTAAAATTCATTAAAGAATAATCTTATTTTAACAAGCAATCAAGCCATTCTTAGAAATATTCCGATGCTCGGAAAACCTCATTTGTCACCCTCTTGTCACCCTGACTTTCAAAGTGATACTCTTTCTCCTGAAGAAGGAGGAAGCGATGGCGACATTTCGGAAGCGTTCAGGATCCTGGCAAGGACTCGTCAAGAAGAAAGGCTACGGTCAAATCTCTCGGACGTTCGACACGAAAGCGGAGGCAGAAGTCTGGGCACGGCAGCTTGAGGCGGAGATGGACCGGGGCGCGTATGTCTCTCGGGCTGAAGCCGAGAACACGACATTGACGGAGGCTCTAGACCGCTACGAGAGGGAGATTATCCCCGGGAAAAAAGGGGCAAAGCAAGAATCTATGCGGATACGGATCTGGAAAAGAACCCACTTAGCAAAACGCTCTCTCGCCTCGCTCCAAGGCAAAGACGTTGCATCCTACCGGGATGCTCGGCTTAAAGAAGTTGCTCCGAACACCGTTCGCCACGAACTAGCCGTCCTTTCCCACGTTTTCACAATCGCTGTCAAAGAGTGGGGAATGGCAGGACTGCTAAATCCTGTCATGCAGATCCGGGCTCCTAAGATGCCGCCTGGCCGGGATCGGAGACTTCTCCCCGGTGAACTCGACCGGATCCTTGCTGCCTCAGAATCCCCGGTCCTCCCTGATCTTGCCCGTTTTGCCGTCGAAACGGCCATGCGACAAGGAGAGATCGCCGGGATGACCTGGCCGATGGTGGAATTAAAAAAGCGGACGGTGACGCTTCCGGAAACGAAGAACGGGGAGAAACGAATCGTTCCGCTCTCAACAGAAGCGCTGCGCATTCTCTCCGGCCTCGCCCGGAGAATCGATGGCAAAGTCTGGGGCGTGACGAATCACGCCGTGTCGGTTGCGTGGCGACGGGCTCTCGCCCGGGCCCGGAAAGCCTACGAGCGAGAATGCGAAGAGAAGAAAGAAAAGCCGGATCCGGCCTTTCTGGTCGACCTCACCTTTCACGACCTCCGGCACGAGGCCACCAGTCGCTTCTTTGAAAAGGGATTGAATCCCATGCAGGTGGCGGCGATTACTGGCCACAAGACATTACAGATGTTAAAAAGGTATACTCACCTGAAAGCGGAGGATCTGGCGGAGATGTTGAGGTAATCTTCCCGTTTAAAAAAGGAGATTCATCTTGGAAGAAGAGAAGAAAGGAATAACTTATAAGATTATTGTATTAATCGGGTCTTGCAATA
This sequence comes from Nitrospiraceae bacterium, assembly GCA_028064945.1. Next base: position 1,366 of record JAPTWQ010000057.1, read on the forward strand.
ATTGCCAGATTTTCAAAATTATCGAGCTTGCTTCTGATGGAGATATGTGAGTACAACCATAAAATGGCGGTAACGACACATTATGGTTGTTTTTTGCCATCCGACACTTTATGGGTGTCGAAATTCCGGCAAGGTATTTATTCAGGGGTTCGCCCCCACTGACCTGTCGTAGTTTCTGACGCTGGACATCTCCTGTTCGATCTGATAAGGTGGGGGCATGGATAATAATTAGCCCACATCTCCTCAAGACCCCGAGAAACCGACGACGGGATCCTTGCCGCCCCCTCTTCGGATCTTTACCCGGGAAGAGCTTGAAGCCACGGCTCTCACCTCTCCCCTTGTCCTTGTCGACATCATTCTGGCCCTGCAGGCGCAAGTTCAGGATCTTCTGGCGCGCGTCAGCACCCTGGAAGCCCAGATTGCGAAAAACAGCCGCAACTCGAGCAAGCCCCCGTCTTCGGACGGCTACGGAAAACCCCGGCCCAAGAGTCTTCATCCTCCCACCGACAGAAAGCCGGGAGGACAAAAGGGGCATCCCGGACAGACCTTCTCTCCGGTCGAGACCCCCGACAGGATTGTTGTCCATGAACCCGAGAGGTGCCTCTGCGGATATTCCGGACCGTTCGAGGAGGAGTCCGACCTCCCGGTTCCCGGCCGACAGGTCCTGGATATTCCTCCCCAGAGGCTGATTGCGACCGAACACCGCTGTCCCGTCCGGCGCTGTCCCCGCTGCCGGAAAACGGTCCAGGCTCCCTTCCCGGCGGAGGCCCCCGTTCCCGTCGGGTACGGCCCTCACTTCAAAGGCTGGCTGACCTATGCCCACGTTCATCAGCTCATTCTCCTCGCCCGTCTCTCCCAAATGTGCCAGGATCTCTTCGGAGCCCCGGTCAGCCCCGCCACCATCCAGAAGGTCATTGTCGACGCGGACCAATCGCTCGACGCGTTTTCCCAGACCCTCGAACAGGAGCTCCTCGCGGCTCCGCTCGCCCATGCGGACGAAACCGGAATCCGGGTGGACCGCTCTCTCGCCTGGCTCCATGTCCTCTCCACTCCCACTCTCACCAGATCACGGAGTCCATGCGCACCGGGGCGGAATCGCCCTCTCCGAGTTCGACCTCCTTCCCCGCTTTCGGGGGCGCCTCATTCACGACTGCTGGGCCCCCTACTTCGCCTACGACATCCCTCAGGGTCTGTGCAACGCCCCTCTCTGTCGGGAACTCGTCTTCGTGGAGGAGGTGTTGGGGCAAGCCTGGGCCCGTCCCCTCCGACTCTTTCTCGAAGACGCCCTCTCCGCCGCCTCTATTCACCGCGAGTGCCAGACCGCTTTTTCCCCCGAAGAGCTCTCCCTCTTGAGTGCCCGCTACGATGAGCTGATCGCTCAAGGGTGGGCCGAAAATCCCCTTCCCGACCCTGGACCAAAGCGCCGGGGACGCCCTAAAAGATCCAAGGCCCAGAACCTTCTCTTCCGGATGGAACACCACAAGGAGAGCATTCTCGCGTTCACGGTCGACCTCCGTGTTCCTTTCACCAACAACCTGGCCGAACGCGACCTTCGCATGCTCAAGGTCAAACAAAAGATCTCCGGCTGCTTTCGCACCTTTCCGGGGGCCAAGCGGTTCGCCAAGGTCCGCTCGTACATCTCCCCCGCGGTGAAGAACGGACAGAACATTCTGGGTGCCCTCACCGGAGCCTTTCTCGGAACCCCCTTCATTCCCTCCCGGGCTCCCTGAGCCCGGTTTCCCTGACAGCCCGGAACACTCCCTCTTCCCCGTGAACGCGGCTCTCTCGCTTTTTCAGGACACTCTTGCCCTCCGACGCAACCTCTCCGTCTTTACCAGGACAGAACGACCGGGGTCCTACGGCTGAATAAATACCCGGCAAGAAGAAAATCGATCTTCCCCACCCTCATTTATGATCTGATCCAGATTCTACCAGACTCCTCTTCCATATTTCAGCGAGCTTCGGATTCCGGCCATCGGCCGGCGAAACGCCAGGTGTTTTGGGTACTGCGACCCACCCTACACCGACAAACCATTCCTTACGGTGTGCAGGCGTTCTTTCTCGTTACAACGTCTCTTCAATCCCTATCACTATCGATGTCTATCCTTCGCGGACAGAATCGGTTATACTCATTTTTGTCAATATACTGAATTTTTGGTAACTACTCACCCCCCCCTTGGGTGCATAAAAATCCCCGGGGATCTTTTTCTCCTCCCCCCCTAATA
>JAPTWQ010000041.1 GCA_028064945.1 Nitrospiraceae bacterium
ATTTCTGATGTGTTCAGTGATGTGAGATTGTTTTTTATGGAAACTCTCAAAATCACGAAAGAGATAACTTTATTGTCTTACATGACCTAAACGATCAACCAGGGGGAACCCAATGCTTATTAAAACATATATGGTCCCCTCCTCCGGTTGCAAGAGGGTGAGTCCGCTCAGAAGGAAGGTCGCTGCGTTCATATATTCGGCCTCGTGATGGAAATCTTTTGGATTTCCGGGCCTCGATGAAACATTCGCGCACTCCCTCCTTATCAATTCAACGGCTTCAAGAGCCTGTGTTTTAATCAGGTTTTGAGAGTGCCGGTCCGACCGGCCCGTCATCGTGGTTTTTTCCCTCTACGCATTCTGGGGATGGGTGTTCTTTCTCAGGGATCCTTTCGTTGAGATGTGGTTGATTTCTGTTCTGCCGCGAGTCATGAATCTCTTGAGCCCTTTTTGCTTCTCGGTCAGGCCGCTTTCTTGGTCGAACGCCCGCTGGGATCGTAAACCGCCTCGTCCTTTGTGAGCAGGGCCCAGAGGATCCGGGCATTCTTGTTGGCGACAGCGACCGCCGCACGGTTTTTTCCGCAGCGGAGAACAAGGTCGGCGATCCACGCGTTTCTCCCTCGGAGTTCTTGTCCTCCCGAGGCGAGATTCTGCACGGATCGGACAACGGCCCGTCCTCCGTGGATCAGGAGTGTTCGGAGATAGGTATCTCCCCGTTTCGAGATCCCCAGGAGGACGTTCTTTCCGCCGCTCGAGTGCTGCCGGGGAACGAGGCCAATGTAGGCGGCAAACTGTCGTCCGTTCTTGAAGCGAAAGGGATCTCCCACCACGGCCATGAGAACCGTGGCCGTCAGGACTCCCACGCCGGGAACGGTCAAAAGCCGCTGGCAGACCGGGTTTGTCTTGGCAAACTGGGCGATCCGGAGATCAAAGTCTTCCCGTTTCTCGTTGAGTCCAACGAGCTCGGTGACCATGCTGCGGAGCGTCTCCTTGAGAAACGGGGAGATTCGCGTGTCGTCCGAGTCGTTCACGAGACGGTTCAGTTCGTCTTCCACTTTGGCGGCCGAGACCTTCAGAATGATCCCGTACTCGGCCAGAATGCCTCGGAGATGGTTGATCGTGGCCGTTCGAAACTCGATGACGAGCTGCCGGGCCCGGTGCAGACTTTGAAGATCCTGCGCCTCTTCCGTCTTGATCGGTACCGTGGGAATCGACGGACGCAGAGAGGCTTCGGCAATGGCATGGGCGTCGTTCCAGTCATTCTTGTTTGTCCGGACGAAGGGCGTCACATACTGGGGGGGAATCAGCACTACCGCATGGCCCATTTTTTCGAACTCCCGCCCCCAGTAGTTGGCCGATCCGCAGGATTCCATTGCAATTCGGCAAGGAGGAAGGTTATGAATCGTCTTTGTCAGGTGAGAACGACTGACTTTCTTGTTCAAAACCTCATGCCCTCTCGCGTCGAGTCCGATCAAATGAAAAATCGTCTTGGCGATGTCAATTCCCAGTATGGTAACCTTCATGATGGTTCCTCCCTTTATCCTGTGATTGGTGTGGGTTAGCACCCACCATTCTGGCCCAACGCGAGGCCGCCAAGGAAGGGGAGGGACCATTTCATTAAGTGCGACAAGCAAAGGTTTGTCAGGAATTGTTCAACATTCAATGATAGTTATGATGTAGCGAACCTTTCTTCCTCTAGAAAGTAGCCTACCCGAGCGGGCGGTTTTTGGTAACGAAGCCGTCCGAAGCCTCGAGGACAATGTACCGACTCTCACCAGAGCCTCCGAACCGCGAGGAACGGAGCGCATTCGGAAACCTCGTCCGAATGCCGGGCTAGGCTGAGTGGAAGGAATAACGGATGTGAACGGCCGTAAGGATCGTCAATGGTAACAGGCGAAATGAGGTTGACACCCTAAGGCGAGCGCCTGACCCAAAACGGGAACGAAGTCGGCTGCGTTTCTTTAATGTAGGCGCACAGAGGCCTTAGACTTCCGGTCCAAAGGTCGATTCCTCCCCACTCGTGTTTCTGACAAGCAACCTGATAAGCCCCACCGCGTCCCGAATGCGGAGCAGCGCGTTATCACAGGGACAGCAACCCGCAAGGGACGCCCATGCGCGAGGGGGTAAAGGATTCGGGAGAAAGCCAAGGCCCCTTGTAATAAGGGGGATAGGGTCCGCTCTCTTCTCACGAAGAGAGCCATGACCTGGTCTGAAAGGACGCCCACTTCCCGAAAGTCGTTCAACGCGAGAGTCATTGGCGAACTTTTCAACGAGGAGAAGGCAAATGGGACGATCTCACCGGTCGTGTGCTCCCTCGGACCTCCCCTTCGACTCTTGGGTCGACATGCCGTGGACTCAGTATGAGAAACAGGTTCAAAAGCTCCAAAGACGCATCGCGAAGGCTGTCCGGGATCAGAAGTTCGGAAAGGCGCGAGCTTTGCAGAACATTCTGACCCGCTCGCTGGCGGCCAGGGCGCTGGCCGTTCGGCGTGTCACCACAAACAAAGGGGCCAGAACCCCCGGGGTGGACCAGGTTCGTTGGACCACCCACAAGCAAAAGATGAAAGCCCTGAAGAAGCTCACACAACGCAGAGGGTACCCCCCCCTGCCGCTTCGCCGGATCTATATTCCCAAGAAAAACGGCAAGCTCCGACCCCTTGGAATCCCGACGATGCTCGACCGTGCCATGCAGGCCTTGTATCTTCTGGCCCTGCTGCCCGTCGCGGAGGAAGAGGCGTTTCCCCATTCCTATGGCTTTCGCCCGTTTCGCTCCGTGGCCGATGCGATCGAACAGTGTTTCAAACTGTTGTCGCATTCTTATGACCCGGAGTGGGTGCTGGAAGGGGATATTGTCGACTGCTTCGACAACATCGACCATGACTGGCTCCTCCGGAACGTTTTCATCGACCGGATAATGCTCAAGAAGTGGTTGACGTCAGGGTTCATCGACGGTCAGTCTCTCCAGCCGACCCTGGCCGGGACCCCGCAGGGGGGAATCATCTCCCCCACGGCGGCAGTGATCACACTGTCTGGGCTGGGAGCGCATCTTGCGTCCCTTTTTCCGCCGTCCTCCCAGGTGCATACGGTGATCTATGCCGACGACTTCATTGTCACCGGGGCCTCGAAAGAGATCCTGGAACAGAAAGTCCGCCCCGCTATCGACGCTTTCTTGCGGGAGAGGGGTCTGGAACTCTCGAAAGAGAAGACCCGCGTCGTGCCTATCACGGAGGGATTCGACTTTCTCGGCCAGAACGTCCGAAAGTACGGGAGAAAGCTTCTCGTCACTCCGGCGTGGAAAAATGTTCAGGCGCTTCTGAACAAGGTCCGGACCATTGTAAAAAAAGGGTCGGGCTAAACCGCAGGAATGGGTGATCAAAAGACTCAACCCCATTTTGCGTGGATGGGCCAATTTTCATCGGGTGCGACGAGCAAAGGCTCGTCAGAAATTGTTCATCGTAAGTAATAACTTACGCAGAGAACCTCCCGTTCCCTCGGGAGTCGCCTAACCGGACGTGCGAAGGAAGAAACGCCTTGGTGCGAAGCTCC
>JAPTWQ010000126.1 GCA_028064945.1 Nitrospiraceae bacterium
TCAAAACTGGAACGGAACCCTCTGATATGAAAAAACTGACGCGATCCATGATTACCCAGATGCTTTTTCTTGTTGTCACCGCGGTGGCGGGAATCTATGTCTTCACGGTCATCAGGGAAGATCCATGGCCGGTGGGTCTTGGGATCGGGATGGCGGTCGGCGGATCGGCGATCCTGGTCCAGTATCTTTTCGGCAAGTTCCCCCTGAGGATCGTTCTTGGCGGTCTTGTAGGACTTTACGGAGGGCTGATTGCCGGAGGTCTCCTGACCTATTCCACGGGGACACTCTTTCACATGTCCCTTGAACAGACCGCTCCGATGGATGTCTTCATCGGTCTGATCATGGGCTATTTCGGCCTGATCACCGGAATCCGTGCCGGCCGGGAGTTTCAGCATGCCGGATCAATCCTTTCATTCTGGCTCGAGGGATACCGGGCCATTCCTCCAAAGATCCTTGATACCAGCGTGATTATTGATGGTCGCATCGCCGATATCTGTGCGACCGATTTTCTTGAAGGGATCTTCTATCTTCCGCAGTTCGTCATTCAGGAGCTTCAGTATATCGCCGATTCCGCCGACGGCCTGAAACGGGCCAGAGGCCGCAGAGGTCTTGATATCCTGCACCGGATGCGCTCCATGAGCCAGATCAAGATCCAGATTACTGATGAAGATTTTCCCCACATCAAGGATGTCGATGCCAAACTTGTGGCACTGGCCCGACGGATGAAAGCGCGGATTATCACGAACGACCTGAATCTTAACAAGGTGGCTGAACTTCAGGGAGTCAGGGTCTTGAATATCAACGATCTTGCCAATGCGGTGAAACCTGTGGTCCTTCCCGGTGAGGTTATGAAAATCTACCTGGTGAAGGAAGGAAAAGAGTTTGGCCAGGCGATTGCTTACCTTGATGACGGGACAATGATTGTCGTCGACAATGCCCGGAAATCAATCGGCAAGAACGTGGAGGTTTCAGTGACCTCCGTGCTTCAGACTTCCGCCGGAAGAATGATCTTCGGCAAACTCCGGGATGACAATGAATCCCGTCAGGAATAGCCCTGTTTTGAAAAAGCTCACCATCCTGATGGCGGCGGGAGGCTCGGGACTTCGGGTCGGAACTCCGGTCCCGAAGCAGTTTTTGCTGCTTTCGGACAAGCCGATGTACTGGTATTCCCTGAATCTGTTTCTCAAGATGCCCTCTGTCGACCGCATTGTTGTGGGTCTTTCTGCGGATCGGATCCCCCTGGTCAAAAAGGACCTTGAAGAATATTTTCCAGGGGAGATTGCCTCCGGCCGGATCCTTCTTTTTGAGGGAGGGAAAAGGAGGCAGGATACCGTTTACAAGGGCTTGCTCCTTCTCGATGATTTGCCTGAAAAACCCGAATATCTTCTTGTGCATGATGCGGCAAGGCCCTTTCTGTCGCAGGAAATCATGGGGCGGCTCATGGATTCCCTGTCGGAGAAAACGGCGATAGCGGTGGGAATACCTTTGGCGGATACCCTTTGGAGGAGCCATTCTCCGTTAACGGCCGGAAGGACTGAACCCGGGGCAACTTCCCCGCACATTGAAGAACTCGTTCCCAGGGATCATCTCTATCGGGCCCAGACGCCGCAGGGAGCGCCTTTTTCCTTTTTTCTCGAGGCCAGAAGGAAAGCCCTGGAGTGCGGGGATCCTGATTTTACCGATGAAGCCGGACTTTTGCTCTGGGCCGGATTTCCTGTAAGAATTGTTCTGGGATCGGAAGACAACAGGAAGGTCACGACGCCGGAGGATCTTGTCTGGGCTCAGAAACGGGTACTGGAGAGCGTCGGCAGTTTTTAACTCTTAAGGAGAGACGGGTGAGCGGTTCTGAAGCTGAAAAGGATGAGAAGACAAAAGTGGCGGTGCGTTATCCGAGGGTCGGACAGGGGGTGGATGTCCATCCCTTCGAGGTCGGGAGAAAGCTTATCCTTGGAGGGGTGCATATTCCCTTTGACAGGGGGCTGATGGGCCACTCGGATGCCGATGCGGTTGTCCATGCCTTGTGTGACGCCCTTCTTGGATCGTGCGGGCTGGGAGATATCGGACGCCATTTTCCTCCTTCGGACCCCGCCTATCGGGGAATGGACAGTTTGTTCTTTCTGACCAGAATCGTGGCTCTCGTCCGGAAGAAAGGCTATGCCCCGTACCAGGCGGATATTACGATCCTTGCGGAAAGACCCAAGATGGCGCCCCATGTGTCGGCGATGCAACAGATTCTGGCGCCAATTCTTGGCGTGTCGGCGGAAGATGTTGCAATCAAGGCGACAACAACGGAGAAAATGGGATTTACCGGCAGGGAGGAAGGAATCGTCGCAATGGCGGTGGTGACCGTTGTTCCTGTTTGATTCACTAGCTTAGAATAGGCGTATGGATAGAGAAGGTCCGAAAAAAAGCATCGATGAGAGGAAAGGGACGGGCGCTTCCACTGACGGCTTCTGGAAGATGGTGGGGTGCGACTTGCGTGCGGTATTCGACCGGGATCCCGCAGCAAGGTCCTCCCTGGAGGTCCTTTTGACCTATCCCGGGTTCCATGCGGTTTTTCTGCATCGATTGGCCCATCCGATCCACAGGAAGGGCTTCCGTCTTCTGGCGAGAATCTTGTCGGCCGTCTCCCGTTTCCTGACCGGAATCGAGATTCACCCTGGCGCATCCATCGGAGAGGGGTTTTTTATCGATCACGGGATGGGGGTTGTCATAGGAGAAACAACGATCATTGGAGCCGACGTGACATTGTTTCAGGGCGTGAGTCTTGGGGGAAACGGAAAAGACAAGGGTCACAAGCGGCATCCTACCCTCGGCAACCATGTTCTGGTGGGTGCCGGCGCCAAGATCCTGGGAGATATCAGGATTGGTGACGGTGTTCGTGTCGGATCCAATGCGGTTGTCCTGCGTTCTGTTCCCTCAAACTGCACCGTTGTCGGCATCCCGGGCCGCGTGGTCAGATCCAAGGATATCGGTTATCCCGAAGACTTTTTGAACCACCAGGACATGCCCGATCCCTATCTTGAACGGATCGAGTCCCTCGAGCGCATTATTTCCGACCTTAGAGAAGAGCTTCATCTTAGGAAAAATCAGTCGTTCAACCGGAAAGAGGACGGTACGGAGTGATCGAATCCCTCCTTTCCGAAGACCGTGCGATTTACAACAGTGTCCTCTTCGGACCGCATCCCCAATGGCTCAACTCCCTCATGGTCTTTATCACCGTTCCGGAAAACTTCGGTCTGGCGGCGGTTGTCGCGGCTCTTTTTTTGCTCACCACATGCGGCAACAGAGGCCGTCTCCTGGTTGCCTCCCTTCTTGCGGGAGTGGGGATCAGCGATCCCCTGTCGAGTTTCGGGATCAAGAGCCTGGTGGCCAGGCCCCGTCCCTGCCACGGGATCGTTTCGGATCATTTGTTGAAGGGCTGCTCCGATTCCTGGTCTTTCCCCTCGTCCCATGCGGTCAATATTTTTTGTGCAGCCACGATTCTCTCCCGGATTTACCCAAAAGCGGCCGTGCCGGCTTATTTGTTTGCGGCGGCAGTTTGCTATTCCCGAGTATATATCGGGGTTCACTATCCTCTTGATGTGATCGGCGGCGCAGCAATCGGGACTCTTTTGGGGCTGGGCGTTTCCTGGGCTGCCCTGAGGCTTGCCGAGCGTTTTTCCTTCCTTTCCCCAGTCGGGTAGAAACGGATTCATCTTTTGGATCCTGACCACAGAAAACCTGCTTCAGGTGGCTTTCGGGGAATTTTTTCGGACCGGGTGATTCTCTTCTGGATTCTGGTTCCTTTTGTTTTCCGGATGCTTTTAATCGGACGATTCGATCTCGGAAACGATGAAGCCCACTACTACATGTATGCGGCCCATCCCGACTTCAGCTTTTTTGATCATCCCCTCATGATCGGCCTTCTGATCCGGGGGGCAATGGCCGTTTTTGGCCATAACGAGTTTGCCGTCCGTTTTTTCGCACCGGTCTGTTTCTTTCTCTCATCGATTCTTTTTACGCTGATCGCCTTCTCTCTGACCAAAGACAGGCGTGTCGTCCGTTCCTCGATCATCCTTTTGAACGTGATTCCGCTTTTCGGTATTCTGGGATCGACCTTGATGATCCCTGATGATCCGCTGTCGGTTTTCTGGCTTTTGTACCTTTATGTTGTGATCACTTTTTTCCCGGGGCTTGCGGCTAGGATTCGCTCCCCGGATTCCCGGCTGGCGATTTCCAGATCATCGATTCTGGTAAACTGGTTGCTCCTGGGTCTTCTGTTCGGGTTCGGGTTGCTGTCAAAGTATAATGCGGTGCTTTTGCCGGTTGTGACTTTTCTGATCCTGTTTCTCGAGCCGACTCTCAAAAGAGTTCTCTTGACTTCCGGCCCATGGGTTTCGCTTTTTCTGGGACTTCTGGTCTCCTGGCCGATCTTTTACTGGAACAGTCTCCATGGAGGGGCCTCCTTTCTCTTTCAGCTCACCCATGGACTTGGGCATTCGGGTTTCAATTTTGTCCGCTATTACCAGATGATCTTCGGTCAGGCCGGCTATCTTTCTCCTGTCCTGTGGGTTCTCCTGATTCTTTCCCTTGTCGTTCTTTACCGGAAGATCAAGGAGGCCCCCCTGTCGCTTGAGAGGCTTAGGTGGCGGATCGTTTTTCTTTTTGCCGTTGTTCCCATCCTTTTTTTTAATGCGATAGGCATCGTTCACCCCATTTTGCCCCATTGGCCGGCTTTAGGGTATCTTGTAGCTATTCTGGCTCTTGCTCTGTGGCGTCATGAGGGTGCTTCTTCCCGGGTGATCTTCTGGTATAAGGCGGGGATGGGGCTGGGGGCGTTTTTGACGCTCCTGGCTCCCATCCAGGTTGTCTTTGCCCTGATCCCTCTCCCGAAAGAAGCCCCAGCCCTTCGCCTGACGACCCACCCGTTGGCCCTGTCCACTTCCTGGAAGCCCGTTCCTCCCTGGGTGGATATTACCAACGACCTCTTCGGGTTTCGGCGACTGGCCAAAAATCTTGATGGTATTCTGGGGACTGATGGCCGCAAGAATGTGATCTTTATTTCCGAGCATTTCAACACGGCGGACGAGTTGGCTTTTTATGAGAATGCTCCTGACAGGACACTCTGCCTTTCTCCCAATCCGAACCAGTTCGATTTCTGGAATCCTCCCCAGAAATTCATCGGGATGGATGCTATTTATGTTGCAACGGACAAATACCCCAGAGATCCAAGGACTTATTTTCCTGCGGGAACATTCGCGTCGATCACGCCGATGCCTTCGTTCAGGATCTACCGAAACGGACGTCTGGCAAGAGTTTTTTATATTTATCGGATGACGCGATTTTTAAAGGATCCCTGGCCCAAAAAAAGATAATTTCTGAATCCGTTGGGAGCCCTGCCCGTTGGGTTGCCACTTCCAAAGGTTTCGCCAATGAGAAAAGGAGCAGCGCTTGATGAAGCTTTCCGTTTTTGGAAAAGGACCGGACAGTTCTGTTGAGGTGGCCCTCGACTGCCGCCACTACATCGGAGACCGGCCGTGCAAGTTTAATCGGGAGTGCAGGGGATGTCCCGATTACTTCCCCCAGGGGACAAGGATCCTGATCATCAAGACAGGGGCGCTTGGCGATGTTTTGAGAACAACGATTCTTCTGGGCGGAATCAAGAGGAAGTACCCCGACAGCCATCTGACATGGATTACAGCTCCGTCTGCAGTTCCTCTGGTTCCCAAATCGATTGTCGACAGGGTCTGGCCTTATTCGGTAGAGGTGATTGCCCGATTGTCGGTCGAAGAGTTTGATCTTGTCCTTTCTCTGGACAAGGAACCCGAAGTGGCCGCGCTTGCCATGCTTGCCAGATCGAAAGACAAGCGGGGCATGGGGGTGGATGGTTGCGGATCGGTCTACCCACTCAATGGCGAAATGGCTTATTATTATCGTCTCGGTCTGGATAACGATCTGAAGTTTCACCATAATCGCCGAACCTACCCCGATCTTTTGGCTGAAGCCGTCAATATTCCCTACGACCCTGCGATTGACGATTATCAACTGGACCTGAAGGAAGAGGATCGGGAAAAGGCCCGCTGCCTTTTCCTGGGATCGGGACTTGCTCCGGGACAAAAGGTCTTGGGTATCAATACGGGAGCCGGCGGCGTTTTTGTAAACAAGGACTGGACGCTCCTGGGATATGTCGCCCTTCTTCAGGAACTTGAAAAGAAGGGGATCACGGTTCTTCTTCTGGGAGGGGACCGGGAGTCGGACCGGATCTCCGAGCTTCATCGCCGATTTGAAGGTCCTTTCATCAAGGATGTCGGCACAGGCCACTCTCTGGGCGTTTTTGCGGCACTTGTTTCCCTGTGTCATGTTGTCCTGACCGGAGACACTCTGGGGATGCACGTCGGTCTTTCTGTCGGTGCCCGGGTCGTCAGCCTTTTCGGTTCGACACAGCCAACTGAAATCGAAATGTTCGGAAGGGGGGAAAAGATCATTACACCAATTGAGTGTTCTCCGTGCTACAAAAGGTCATGCGATATCCATCCGTCCTGCATGGAACTGATCCGTCCGGAAACGGTCCTGGCGTCGATCCTTCGTCAATGGGAGCTGCCGCCGACCGAAAGACGCCAGCTGATCGGAAAGCTTTTATGACGGGAGAAAAATCGGTCCCGAAAAAACTGCCGGACACTGATTTGTCCGGGCTCTTGTCAAGGCTGTCGGAAAAGTCCGGATCGAGGCTGGTCTCCCCCAAAGGATACAATCCGGGGGAGATGCGCTATGTCATGATCATTCCGACCTACAACGAAAGCATGAACATCATTTCGATGATTGAACGGGTCCTGGCCCTTAAAAACGGTGGAGCGGTCATGGTCGCCGACGACAATTCGCCCGACGGAACATCCCGGATTGTCGAGAACTATATCCTGGAGAAAAACGAGCCGGTCTACCTTCTGGAGAGACTCAAGGACCGGGGCCGGGGACCTGCGGGGATCGAGGCGATGGTAACGGCCGTTCAGCTCGGCTTTCCCCTGATCGGAGAAATGGATGCCGACGGTTCCCATTCTCCGGAAGATCTTTCCGTCCTTCTCGAAGGGGCGGCACTGTCGGACGGGGCGATCGGGTCGAGGCTTGTTCCGGGGGGGAGGCAGGTCGGAAGGCCGATGTCCAGGGTATGGCTGACGACTTTTGCCAACATATATGCCAGGGCTGTTCTGGATCTTCCCTATCGTGACATCACCTCCGGGTTCCGGATCTTTTCGCGCAAGGCTCTCGCTGCTGTTCCCTGGGAAAGTCTTGAAAGCAGGGGACCTTCCGTTCTTCAGGAGATATTGATGGTATTGAACCAGAAAGGCTATTCTTTTTCAGAGGTTCCGATTACTTTTACGGACCGGATCCTGGGTGTGTCGACGCTCAACGGAAAGATTCTGAGAGACAGTCTTTTAAGACTTCTGCATTTTCGCAGGAGATATCGCAAAGGCGCAATTCATTGAAGGAATTTTTCAACCGGCATCCAGGCCGTATCGCTATTTCGGTGACATTGGGAAGCCTCCTTCTGCACCTGGCGCTTTCCCTCGGGACAGGGCTGGCGCCCGATGAAGCCTATTACTGGACATGGTCGCTATCCCCCCAGGGGGGATATTTCGACCATCCTCCCCTGATCGCCTGGATCATACGGGGATGCACCGACCTGTTCGGGAACAATGTTTTTGCGATCCGATTTTTCCCCCTCATTTCAACGCTCCTGCTCTCTTTCATGATGTACTGGGGAGGCAAGACCCTCTTGCGGGACCGTTGGGCAGGTCTCTGGTCGGTGGTGCTCATCAATGTGACGATCCTGTTTTCCGCAGGCGGGTTCCTGATGACTCCGGATACTCCCGAGGTCGTTCTCTACTTCTGGGCGGCTCTGGTCTTTTACAAGGGCATTACAGAAAACAGAAAAGGCTATATCCTTTTTTCGGGACTTCTCTTTGGCCTGGGCCTTTTGGCAAAATATCCGATGATCCTTCTCCTTCCGGAAATCGGTCTTTACCTGATCCTGCTTCCCGAACGGCGAAAGTGGCTTTTTTCCCCCATTGTGCTCCTGTCTGTCGGGGTCGCCTTTCTTGTCTTTTTGCCGGATGTCATCTGGAACAAGAACCACGGTTGGGCCTCGTATCTCTTTCAGTGGCACCACGGGATGGGACTTCACCAGGCCCCTGCCTGGCAAACGGTTCCGGACTATCTGGGCGGACAGCTTCTGATGCTCACTCCGGGAATTTTTCTGATGGTCGTGGTGGCAGGGTTTCGGGGATTTGTCCGATGGGTTTCAGGGAGAATTCCTGATCCGGAGCTGTATCTTTGGCTGATTTCCTATCCGGTCCTCTTCTTTTTCGGCTATTCGGCCCTTCATGGAAAAGTGGAGGCGAATTGGGCCGTGGAGGGGTATCTTGGGGCCTTTGTCATTCTGGGCGCCCTGATCCCACGATGGCTTGAAGGCTCGGACCGTCTCCGGAAAACGGTTGTTTTTTCCATTGGGCTGGGCTGTTTCATGGTGGGGGTTGTGACGGTCCAGGCCTTGATTCCTGTGATTCCCCTGAATCCGCAGAGAGATCCGACAGGGCGTCTCCATGGATTCAGGATGCTCGATCATGAGATCAGGGACGTTGTCCGCACGCTTCCTCCTGGAGAAAAACCGGCAGGATGGGTTTCGGATGGCTATACGAACACAGGGGAGCTGAAATTCCTGGAATATGGCCGCACTCCCGTCTACCAGATTCATCCTGTCCGTCATTTCAGAACGACGGAAATCACGGCCAAAGAGGCTGGGGCGCTTGCGGGAAAACCCGTTCTTCTGGTCCAGAATGGGCCACATGGCCACTTTTTTGAGGAGCTTTCGGGAAAGTGGGGAGACCCTGTCTATCTGAAGACCCTTCATATTCCAAGAAGGGGAGCGATATCGAATCTTCCGATTCTGGAAGTGGATCTCTACCTGATCCCCTCTTTCAAAAACCCCTTGGAAGCGAAAAAGTCCGCTTCCTGAAAGGGGAAGACGTCTTTTTACAACATCAATTCATCCTAAGGAGTCATCGACCGATGCAGACAGTCAGCTGGAAAAATAAACGGGCCCTTATCAGTGTTTCTGACAAGACGGAGATCGTCCCCTTTGCAAGGGGACTTAAAGGCCTCGGCATGGAAATCCTGTCAACGGGAGGAACGGCCAAACATTTGCGGGAGAACGGCATTGAAGTGACCGATGTGTCTTCCGTAACGCATTTCCCCGAGATGATGGACGGCCGGGTCAAGACCCTTCACCCGGCCATTCACGGGGGACTTCTCGGGCTTCGGAACAATCCGGAGCACGTATCGGCCATGGAGAAGCATGGGATCCGTCCGATCGACATGGTCGTCGTCAACCTTTACCCTTTTGCCAAAACGATTGAAAAACCCGGAGTGACGCCGGAAGAAGCCATCGAACAGATCGATATCGGAGGCCCCTCCATGATCCGCTCCGCTTCCAAGAATCATGAGTCTGTTCTGGTTTTGACCGATCCGTCCGATTATTCAAGGATTCTTTCCCTTCTTGAACAAGAGACCGAAATCGGGATGGATGTCCGGCGGGGACTCGCCCAGAAGGCTTTTGCGACCACAGGAGAATATGACCGGAGAATCGCCCTGTATTTTGAAGGGCTGCTTGCGGGAGGCGATGGCTCCACCTCTTCTTCGGAACTGCCTGAGACGATTTCGTTGTCCCTGACTAAAATCCAGGGGCTTCGCTACGGAGAAAATCCACACCAGTCGGCGGCTCTTTATGCTCCGTCCGGCGTGAAGACAGGATTTGCCAATGCAACAAAGCTCCATGGAAAAGAACTCTCCTACAACAATTTTCTCGATGCCCAGGCGGCCTGGTCGCTCGTCTCGGAGTTTTCTGATCCGTCCGTGGTCATTGTAAAGCATAACAACCCCTGCGGCGTCTCTCTCGGGGACACGCTTCTGTCGGCTTATGTGCAGGCAAGGGATACCGATCCCGTCTCCTCATTCGGCGGTGTTGTCGCCGTCAATCGCCCTCTGGACCGGGAAACGGCACTTGAGATGTCAAAGATTTTCCTTGAGGTGGTGATTGCTCCGGAATTTACAGGGGACGCTCTGGAAATCCTGACAAAAAAGAAGGATATCCGTCTGCTTGTCCTCAAGAAAGGATCTGAGGAGGGACGGGGACTGGATCTTCGCAATATCGACGGAGCGTTTCTCGTTCAGACGCCGGATACGCAGGTTGCGCCTCCGTTGTCCGAGCTGAAGTTCGAAGGAGACGTCAAGCCGACCCAGGCACAAGTGGCCGATGCTCTTTTTGCCTTCGCGGTTTCCAAGCATGTGAAGTCGAATGCGATTATCCTCGTCAGGGACCGGATGACGATCGGCATTGGTGCCGGCCAGATGAGTCGTGTCGACTCTGTCCGACTTTCCGGAATGAAGGCGACACGAAGCACCCCGGGAACCATTCTGGCCTCCGATGCCTTCTTTCCTTTCCGCGACGGAATTGATGAGGCAGCGAAGCTCGGTGTCGCAGGAATTATCCAGCCGGGCGGGTCGATCCGTGACGCAGAGGTTTTTCAGGCGGTCAAGGACCACGGGATGTTCATGATCCTGACCGGGATGCGCCACTTCCGCCACTGATTTCTTACCCCCGATCTTTGGGAGGATTCCCCGCTGTTGAGATATCGATGGCGGGGATCTTCCCGCCATGAGGATGAGCCATACTATGCCAAAAGGATCCAGAAAAAAATTTATTGTTGTCGGTCAGGGCGGTCGGGAACATGCCCTCTCCCATGCCCTTTCCCTTTCTCCGGGGGCAGAGGTCCTCGTCTCTCCCGGAAATCCCGGCATGGACGATGGGGGCTTGCACTTTCTGGAGTCCTTTCCGGATGACCCCAAAGAGGCTTCGGAGCGGATTGCCGCACAAAAACCGGACGTGGTGATTGTCGGGCCAGAAAAACCTCTGGTCGCCGGCCTTGTGGACTGTCTTCAGGCACGCTCTGTCCCGGTCGTTGGGCCGACCGCCGAAGCCGCCCGCATAGAAGGGTCCAAGCTTTTTGCCAAGGAAATCATGAGGCAGTCCGGGATTCCGACCGCCGAGTTTTCGGAGGTGACAACCGTCGACGAGATCCGGACCCTGGTCAGGAAATGGGGCTATCCCCTTGTTCTGAAAGAGGACGGCCTGGCTCAGGGGAAAGGTGTCTGGGTCATGAAAACGGAAGATGACCTGAAGGAAGTTCTGGATCGCTATTTTGACCGGGAAGGGAAAAAGCCCACCACCGGCAGGATCTATGCAGAAAAGGGACTCTCCGGTCCCGAAGTTTCCTATATTGTCATGACGGACGGGGAGCGATTCCTTCCTTTCCCGACGGCTCGCGATTTTAAAAGGATCGGCGATGGAGATACCGGCCCGAACACCGGGGGAATGGGGGCGCTGACGCCAGTTCCCGGATGGACCGCCAAAGACGATGAGTCTGCCCGTACGGTGATCGAACGCTGTCTGTGGGGTCTTAGAAAAAACGGAACGCCCTTCAGGGGGTTTTTATATGCGGGGTTGATGAAAACACCCTCCGGGATCATGGTCCTCGAATTTAACGCCCGCTTCGGAGATCCCGAAGCCCAGGTGCTTGTCCCGCAGGTCGGGGACTCTTTTTCGGAACTGATGGAGGGACTTGCCAAAGGATCTTTGCCTTCTGGACATGATTTCAAGGGCAAGCCGACGGTCGGGGTTGTTCTTGCCTCTCCCGGCTATCCGGAGAAACCTGTGACCGGAGGGAAGATCCTTGGGATAGACAAAGTCAGAGCGCTCGATGGTGTGACGCTCTATTCCGCCGGGATTGCCATTTCTCCAGGCGGAGGGAAAACGGATCTTGTTTCGTCGGGGGGCCGGGTCCTGACTGTCTCGGCAGAAGGGGACACTCTCTCCGCGGCCCGCCAACTGGCCTATTCGGCCATGGGTCTTCTGCATCTTCCCGGAGGACGTTTCCGGACGGATATCGCCCTTTCGGAAAGTCTTGAACATCGGTGAGCATCCCTGTTTTTCCTCCATTGTCGGAGCGCTCCGGCTGGGGAAGGATCCGGGAGGCGATCCATGGGGGAGGGGTTCTGGCTCTCCCTCTTGAGTATTCATGGTGCATGGCCCAATCGCCGCTGGCCGTTTCCCGAAATGGCCAGACTCCGGCAAGGTCGTCCCTTCACCAGATCAAGAGGCGGCCATCGGCCAAACCATTTCTTTACATGGCAGGAAGTCTCTCCGGGATCCGTCCGTTCGCTTTTCTTCCTTCCTCTGTCAGCTCTCACGTCTGGATCGATGCATGGCCGGCATTTCTGACATTGATCCTTCCCGCCAAGCCGCTGGCCGTTTCTCTTGGAATGAGTCGTTTCGGGGGAGTCGCTTTTCGCATTCCCGGGGATCCTCTTCTCCGCTCCTTTCTTTCATTTCTTAAAACGCCTGTTACCGGCACCAGTCTCAATATTTCCGGATCTCCTCCGCTTGTTTCCATGCAGGAGATCCAGGATGTCTTTCCGGAGCTTGACGGGATTGTTTTTTCGAATGAAAAGGACGCTTCAAGAATTTCGCCGGTCATTGATCTCTCAAAAGGGATGCCCCATGTTGTGAGGCCCGGTCAGGGGCTTTTTCCAATCTGTGATTTGCGTTACAAAAAAATGTGACGAAAACTTGATATTTCTGGCGATTTTCTCTTGACTACTCCGAATCGTGTTGATAGGATAGGCTCCGGTTCCCCACAATAGAGTGGGAATAACCGGGGATCGAGTGATCCATATTGAGTTTTCTCAGGAGGTAAGTCTGAAGATGAATAAATTCGGCCGTTTTTTTGGAGCCAAAACCGGAATCGCTTTTACTGCCGCTTTTTCAGGTTTGGCCATTTTTGCCTTGTCCTTTCAGAACATGACCATCGGAACCCCCGCCTTTGCTGATCCGGCTGCCGCTCCGATGGCTCCTGTCCAGGGTATGGCTGGTGACGCCAAGGCAACCAAAAAAGAGGTAAAAAAGGGTTCCGCCAAGGCTGTCAAAAGCAGCAAGAAGATGGCACATCATATGAAAATGGCTGCCAAGCACAAACCTTCAGCCTACATGATGAAAGTTCAGAAAGCCTTGATTGCCAAGGGTGCAAAGATCAAGGCCGATGGCTTCTTCGGACCTGCCAGCCGCAAAGCGCTTATGGATTATCAGAAGGTCCACAAGCTCAATGTGACGGGCCGAGTTGATGCAGCAACCAAAAAATCGCTTGGACTTTAATATCGTCCATTCCGGATTGAGGAAAAGGGGAGTCCCGAAGGGGGCTCCCTTTTTTTATGCCACATGATCCGGATCCAGTCAGGTCTCTTCAAGGGAATGTCTCTTCCTTTTCTTCCGGATCCAAAAACAAGACCGACAACACAGAAGGTCCGGGAAGCGCTCTTGAACAGCCTTGGCGAGTCCCTGTTCCATGCTTCCTTTCTGGATCTTTTTTCCGGGTCCGGTGCGGTTGGCGTTGAAGCGGCCTCGAGAGGAGCCCGGGAGGTCGTTCTGGTCGAGAAGGACAGAAAAGTTGCCCTTCCGCTTGAAAACTTCCTGAAAACCGATCAGCGGATACAGAAAGCCAGAATTCAGCTCCTGCGAGAGGACTGTCTTTCTTTTGTCAGACGCTTCGAAGGAGAGCCTTTCGATATTGTTTTTATGGACCCCCCCTATGAATATCCGGACTGGGAAGAGCTATTGAGGTGTCTTGCCTCAAGTGGTATAGTCCAAAAACAGGAATCAGTCATTGTTCTTGAATATTACCATCGAGATGATCCTTCCGGGCTGGTCAGCCAGTTTTTTCCGGGGCGTCAGATCAGGATCACATCCTATGGAGAGAGCCGCATTTTGTTTGCCCGCAATGTGAACCCGTGATACGCCGAGCCGTTTATCCCGGGACATTTGACCCTGTTACCTATGGTCATCTTGACATGCTGACCCGAGGGCTTTCCGTCTTTGATGAAATTATTATTGCCGTCGCTGAAAATCTGAGAAAGTCTCCCCTTTTTTCCCTGGATGAGCGCATCAAGCTTCTCCAGTCTGTTGTTCCGGCTCCTCCTCCGGTTATCAGGGTTGAAGGATTTTCGACGCTTCTTGTCGACTTTGTTCGCTCAAAAGATGCCTGTGCCATACTTCGCGGAGTCAGGGCTGTTGCGGATTTTGATTTTGAACTGAGAATGGCTCTTGTGAATCAGACATTTGCGAGAGAAATCGAGACGGTTTTTTTAATGCCCAGCGAAAAATATATTTTTATCACCTCGACAATGATCCGCGAAGTGGCCGAACTTGGCGGTGACCTGTCTTTTTTTGTTCCACCGGCGGTAGAAAAAGCACTTTTTGACAAGTTTTCCGGAGATAGAGAATGAACCTTAAGTACCATCTGGCAGATCGACTGTCCAATCTGAAGCCCTCTCCAACGCTGAAGCTTGCCTCGAGGGCAAGGGAAATGAAAGCCCAAGGGATCGATGTCCGTGACTTTACCGGAGGAGAGCCGGATTTTGATACGCCGGAGCCGATCAAGGATGCGGCAATTTTGGCCCTCCGGTCGGGATTTACAAAGTATACGGCGGTTGGCGGGATCCCTGAACTCAAAGCGGCGATTATTGAAAAGTTCGAACGGGATCAGAATATTTCCTACAAACCCTCGGAGATTGTTGTTTCGAGCGGAGCCAAGCACTCTCTTTTTCAAATTTTTCAGGCGCTGGTCAATCCGGGAGATCACGTCCTGCTTCCGACCCCGGCCTGGGTATCCTATCCCGACCAGATCCTTTTAAATGGCGGGGAGGTTATTGGTGTTCCCTGTTATCCCGCCAACGGCTTCAGGTTGCAGCCAGAGGCACTTCTGGCGTCGATTACCCCCAGGTCAAGGGTTCTGGTCCTGAACTCCCCGAACAACCCGTCCGGGGCCATCATTCCCAAAGAGGATCTTTTAAGGATTGCCGAAATTGTCAAAAAGCATAACCTGATTGTGATCTCCGACGAGATTTATGAAAAAATCGTCTTTGACGGACGTGAAACCGCCTCGATCGCCTCTCTTGATCCGGAGCTCAGGGACCGGACCGTTATTGTCAATGGAGTTTCGAAGACCTATGCCATGACCGGCTGGAGAATCGGCTATGCGGCCGGTCCTGCCCCGATCATCGAAGCGGTTGAGACAATCCAGAGCCAGACGGCATCGAACCCCACATCCATCGCTCAGAAAGCAGCAGTGGTGGCGATTAAAAGCGCTGAAACCTATTTCACCCCGATGCTTGCCGAATATACCCGAAGACGCCAGATGCTGATGGAAAGCCTGAATGCGATCGACGGGATCAGGATGAGCCCCCCTGATGGGGCGTTTTATGCTTTCCCGGATGTTTCCGGGCTCTTGGGAAAACGCTTCGGGGATTTGGAGATCCGGACGGTTACGGATCTCTCGGAGTTTTTTCTGGCCCATGCACGAGTGGCTCTTGTGCCTGGTTCAGCATTCGGGAGCGATCATCACATGAGAATGTCTTTTGCCACGAGCCCAGAAAACCTTGCTGAAGGCGTCAGGCGGCTGAAGGAGGCTTGCTCACTTCTGAGTTGATCTTCGATCTTGTTTCCATGTGGTTGCTTTGAATAGAAAGAGCCCGGCCCGGATGCGTCTTTTCTCCCCCGGACGGGCTCTTTTGGCGATTTTTGCCCTTTGCCTAATGGAGGGATTCGGCCTGGCAGTACCAGCCGTCCCCCTTGACGTTGTTGATGGCATCGATCAGGGCCGTCTCTTTTGGCGCGTCAGCGCCTTCGAGGATGGTGACCCTGTCCTGACTGCTGTTGACAGAAATCTTGCCAATGCCATGAA
>JAPTWQ010000083.1 GCA_028064945.1 Nitrospiraceae bacterium
TATCTTGATGTTGACCCTGACCGCCACGCCAAACAAGTTCTTGAGGACATAAAAAAACTAAAGTCCTCAAAAAAGAACGCTTGATCTCCTTGAACTATCCGTCCCGATTCATTAGAATGGTGGGGGGAAAAAGTGCGCCTGTAGCTCAGTCCGGATAGAGCATCGGATTCCGGTTCCGAGTGCCGGGAGTTCAAATCTCTCCAGGCGCGCCATATTTTAAGCCATTCCTGAAAATTTCCTCTCTCGAAAATTGTTTTTTTGCAAATCTGTTGCGACAAAACTCCTGAAAAGGCTGTTCGACAATTTTTTGACCAGGCGGCAGCCCGTGGACTGAAAAAACGTTGCAGCGTTGGCCAAAAATCCGGATTTACGGCTCGGGAGGTCCTGACGATGATCCTGGTCCGGAGTTCCAAATAGACCTTACCCCTCACTCCTAAATCCCTCTGCAAATCCATTTCGCCAGGCTCCGTTTTGCTCTTCCCGGAAACGACCCCGAGACTCTTGAATGCTCATTGCGCTTCGCTGGTACTTGAGGACCCGTTGACGGCCTTCCGTCTTGAGGGATCAACATAAACGATCATCCGTTTTCTTCTGAATGGAGAAGTGGTATCCCTATTCTCCTTGAAAGTCTGATCACCAAATTGTTCGCCAGAGATCCTGGCAGAGGGCCACTAGCTCTACAGCGACAAAATCTGCCGAACCGCAGTCATTCCGCGTTATCCTGGCCCTTCACGAGGAGAATACCGATGGAAGGGACGGGGAAACGAACTTCGAAGGGATTGATAAGAGAATTTTGGGCATTCGGCGACAATGCAGGAGGGACGGATAAAGATCAGGAGAATGCAACACACTCCAAGGATATCAGAACTGTGGCACGGCTTCGGAGAACAAGGCAAAGGAAACGGTCGCGACCCACCGGAAAGAAACTGCAGCAGTAGGGAGTATGATGGTCAGTGGATGGTCGATTTCCTCAAATGAAGCAAGGATCTGCCATCACTCTCCAACAGTTTCCTCGCCCTCGATTGTCGGGATCCATTTTTCGGCCCGATCTGCGTCCGGACTTCGATCCATACATTCCGGTGTTTTTGCCAGTATCGACTCATGCAGCTGCGGAGAAAGTCCATAAAACTTCTGAAAACTCATGCCGACAAAAACGAACTGCCAGTCCCCTGTCTTGTTCTTCCTTCCAGTTCCAGCAATGCTTTCTTCCGGTCCAGTCCGCCTGCATACCCGGTCAGGGAGCCGTCGGTTCCGATGACCCGGTGACAGGGAATGAGGATCATGACGGGGTTTTGTGCGATCGCCGAAGCGACTGCCCGGGCGTAGTTTTTGCCTTTTCCGACGCGAAACGCGATCTCCTGGTAGGATAATGTCTCTCCGTAAGGAATCTCCTCCAGTGTCTCCCAGACGCGGTGCTGAAAATCCGTCCCCTTCGGATTGGTCGGAATCCTGAAGGACTGTCGTTTCTTCAGGAAGTACTCTTCGATCTGGTGTTTCGCTTCTTCCAGGAGCGGAGAATCCACTTCATGCCGCCGGTCGGTTCCATGGCCGGGGAAATGCGGTGGCCCGGAAAAATAAAATTTCACCACGCGATTTTCTTCCGCCATGATGATTGCCTCACCCAGCGGGGTATCGATGTAGCTGCACCGCAATGTCATCGCTTCTCCTTATCTCAGAGTGATTGCCACAGGGCCATGGCGGCATAAGCTCTCCACGGGCGCCACGATTCGGCGATTTCCAGCACGCGTCCGGGAGAGCGTTCGTTCAACGCCTTCATGATGCCAAGGTCGGTATGGGGGAATGCGTCCGGCCAGGCCATCACGCGCATCGCGATATATTGGGCCGTCCATTCCCCTATGCCGGGCAGGCTCCGAAGACTTCCGATTTCCTTCTGGATGTCAGGGACCGATGATAGCGAGAGCGTTCCCGAACAACAGGCGTTGGCAAGATGCAGGATCGTCTTAATCCGGGACTGGGTGATGCCCAAACCGTTCAGTTCTTCCGGGGCCAGCCGGGCGATTTGCCCAGGAAGCGGAAATGTCCGGGTGATTTCGGGATAGGGTGTGTCGACAACGGCACCGAAGGCGATGCTGAAGCGTCCGGCAAGGGTTCTCGCCGCTTTTACCGTGACTTGTTGACCGATGATCGCCCGGACTGCCATTTCAAAGCCGTCGAACGCGCCCGGTACGCGAAGCCCCGGAGTACGGGAGATCAATGGGCCGAGCGATTTCCCGATTTCAGAAGGGGAACAGGAAAGGTCGAATAGATGTCGGACGCGTCCCAGAACCTGAGGAATGACGCGGGAAAGAGAGGGTGAAACGGTGACTTTGAGGGTGTTCCGGGAAAAAACCGGTTCGACGGAGAGCCACCCTGAATGGAGATCCGTTCCAAACGGAACGAGAACGGATCTCCGGTAGATTCCCTCGAATACGGACTCGACATTCTCAATGGCGCGTCTTCCCAGAAACGCGAGGATTTCCTCCCAGGCGTAGGGGGGACGGAAGCCAAGTTCGAAAACGAGTTCGTCACGAATGCTTCTGGATCCGGAGCGTCTGATACGATTCGGGCTCATTCGGTAGCGATCGCGGAAAAACTCGTTCATGCGCCTGAGGCTATTGAATCCGGATGCCATCGCCACATCAAGGATGGAAAGGGATGTGTCCATCAGAAGCTGTCTCGCGAGAAGGAGCCGTTGCGTCTGGGCGTAGCGGACAGGGGGAATGCCGAACGTTTCAGAGAATGCCCTGCGCAGATGGCGGTCGGTGACTCCCAGTCGCGTTGCCAGCCGCTTCATCGATGAATCCCTGAGGAAGCCTTTTTCAATCAGGTCTGCCGCAGCGAGTGAAAGGCGGGTGATCCGATCAACTTTGGCTATTTCTGGCGACTGCTCCGGACGGCAGCGCATGCAGGGACGAAAACCGCTCTGCTCTGCTGCTGCTGCACTCGGGAAAAAACGGCAGTGTTCCTTCTTCGGTTGTTTAGCGGGACAGATGGGGCGGCAGTAGATCCTGGTCGTAGAAACACCGACAAAGAAACGTCCGTCGAAGCGGGTATCGTGGGTGAGTAGTGCCGAGTAGCAGGCATCGTCGTCAATCATCATGTTGAAATCATATCTTTGTTTCTGGGATGATTCGCGCGGTTTTCGGACATCGAATTTTTTCGATCCCTTTTGAGTCATTATTTCCGGGGAGAATATTACACACAAAAGATCTGAAGGACCACTTTTTGAAAAAGAAAGACAAGACGGGAGAGGCGGCTCATGAGAAAACGGAAGGCTATGTTCCCCAACTTTGTTGCGAGACAGCAAAACGGGTGTAGGCTTTACATAGGAGGTGTCTCCCATGAAAAAGCTCACATTCCATCGATGGTTGAGGTTGGTCCCGACCCTGACATCGGCCCAGAGACACGATCTGGAAG
>JAPTWQ010000100.1 GCA_028064945.1 Nitrospiraceae bacterium
AAAAACGAGTTTTCAACAGGGTTTTGCAAGAACTTTTTTTGGAGTTTTGCAAGACCCTCTAGTGTGTTCAAAAATGATCTCAATCAAAAAGGCATGGTAAAACCAATCGGGCTTTCAGCCCGATCTTTTTTTCTCCACGCGGGCTATGCTGGTTCTATTTTGAATCGAAAATACCCCTTCCCTAACTATCCCCCAATGGGAATTGGGGCACTGACAGATTCAGATGCCTGGGAAGCCATGAGCAGAGGAGATTCTGAAGGAACAGGCTTGGGCGGAATATAAGGCCAGGGAACGGGAAATGAGGAAGTGAAAGGAATAGTCGTACGACTATTCCTTGTAACCGCTAAAAATCAGCGAGGATTTTTCTGGTGTTTATCGTGATGGAGCACGGCGTAGAGAACGAACGATCCAAAGATAAGGATTGTGCCACCAACGATGATGATGAAGGATTCACTCGGACTGATTGCCATTCTTTCTTCCTCCCTTGTTTAAAAGGATAACACCCATCAATACGGTGATCAATATGCCGATAAGGATCAATGAAGATTCCTGTAATGTGGCCTGTTTCGAAAGATAAGGCTGGAGAATCCCAACTATGACCAATCCCACGGCAATATTTAGACACGCCTTACCAAGCTCTGCATAGGTTTCCGGCCTCATTTCATCCTCTCCGCAAGGTCTTCGGCCCGAAGATGGATATAACGCTTAAGCATTTGAAGCGTCTTGTGGCCGGTAATCGTGGCCACCTCCATGGGATTGAATCCTTTTTCAAATAGCCGGGACGTGGCCTCGTGACGAAGATCGTGAAAGGTCAGATCCATGAGAAAGCCGGGATCCAGCTTGATCTTCTTCTCCTCGCATTCAAGCTCGTAGGCTTTCCGGGCGCGAGAAACGGCCCGAAGAAACGCCTGGGTGATCGAATCCGGCTCCATCCCCCAGACCTCTCCGTCGAACCTCCTGGGGATCCGTTCCAGGATCCGGAGGGCTTCAGAAGATAAAGGAACGATCCTCTTTTCCCCATTCTTCGTCTCTGGGAGGGTCACTGTCCGTTTTTTGAGGTCCATCAGTTCCCAGGTCATCCCGGCCAGTTCCGACCGTCTCATAGCCGTCTCCAGGGTGAAGCGGACAAGCTCAGCAAGAAGGGGAGATTCCGAAGCTTCGATGATCCTCTCGAGTTCCCCATGTCGGATCCGGCGATCACGTCCCTTGGGAAGTTTTGGTTTCCGGATTTGCTGGACGGGATTGATGAGCCCTGTCATGCCCCATTCCTTAATAGCGGTCGAGAACAAATGAGAGATCAGGGCGAGATCGAGACGGATAGTATTGGGACCAGCCCCTCCTTTTTCTCTCATGTCCCGGAAGGAGGCGATATCCTTTCCTTGAATGGATGCGAGGGAGTATTTCGCCAATGAATATCTTTGTAAGGCGATGGCTCGATTCTTTTCCCGATGGTGTTGCTTTTTTGTGGGAATAACTTCGGCGATATATCGGTCAATGGCTTCAGAAAGCGTCGTATTTTCGGCTTCTTTCCGGGAAACGAAGATTCCACGAGCCATTTCCGATTCGACGGTGGTGGCCCAGACCTCCGCTTCGGCTTTAGTGTCGAACGTCCTGGTTTGGGACGGATATCCCTTTTTCCGAATCCGAACCTGCCATTGATATGGACCCCGTTTTCGGATATCAGCCATTGTCTGCTCCACAAAGGTCAGAAGGTTTTTCTGACTTATTGGAGCAGAATTGGAGCAAAAATCAATTTTAAGGGAGGAATTATTTCTGATATTGGCTCTGGTATTGGTGGCGATGGAGGGATTCGAACCCCCGACCGATTGATTGTGATTCTATTGGCTCGTATTTTTCCCCGATTTGATCCCGATTGATGACCCCCTACAAATCAAGCATTTTCCGGCACTTTCCCGAGATCCCCTCTTCGATCTTCTTCCTTGCTTTTTGATGAAAATTGATGTACAAAGTTGAACATAGGTTGAACAAGATTCCTAAGATAGTCGGCTCCAGTCCTTGATGTTCAACCTTACCCAAAGTCTGAAAGTTGAACACGGGGGATGAGAAAATGGCGGCAGACAACGAAGTGGCTAAAAATGGGCGTTCCAGGAGAGAGGTTCACCATTTCACCCAAAAGTCCCTTGAAGCGTTGCTCCCGAGAGACAAGCCCTATATCGTCCGGGACGACGAAACGCCGGGGCTGATTGTGAAGGTCTATCCCACCGGAAGGAAGACGTTCTTTCTCAACGTCAAGGTCGGGCTGACTTCGGAAATGTTCAAGCTCGGGATCTGGCCGGATCTGAATGTGGCGATGGTTCGGGAGAAGGTCAAGAAGATGCGGGCCGACCTTGCGATGGGCAAGAACCCGAAGACTCAGAAGAAGGAAGGCGTCACCCTGGGGGAGTTTTTCGAGATCTACATGGAGCGGCACGGGAACGAGAAGAAGTCATCGGCCAAGGATCGCTCCTGTTTCGAACGACTCTTGAAGCCCTGGCATAACTACAAACTCCCGGAGATCACCCGTTCGAAGGTGGAGGCCCTGCATAAGAATATCGGCAAGGAAACGCCTGTGCAGGCGAACCGCGTCCTTGCCCTTCTCTCCACCATGTTCTCGAAGGCGATCATTTGGGGCTACCTCAAGACGGACAATCCCTGCCGGGGGGTCAAGAAATTCAAGGAGATCAGCCGGGACCGTTTTCTTTCAGGAGAAGAACTGGCCCGGTTCTTTGAAGCCCTGGACCTGACCGAGAATCCGGCGTTCAAGGACTTCATCCTCCTGGCCTTGTTCACCGGGGCCAGAAAGAGCAACGTCCTCTCCATGCGCTGGCGGGATATCGACTTCGAGCGCAATGTCTGGAAGATCCCCGGCGAGCTCTCAAAGAACGGAGAGCCGATGCAGGTTCCCCTGGGTCCGGACGTTCTGGACATTCTTCGGAGACGGCGAGCGGAAACTTCTTCCGTCTTTGTCCTTCCGGGACCGGGAGCGAAGGGGCATTACATGGAGCCCAAGAGGGCATGGGGAACGCTCTTGAAGCGGGCCAAGCTGGAAGACCTCCGGATTCATGATTTGCGAAGAAGCATGGGATCGTGGATGACCATTCAAGGAACCTCCCTTCCGATTGTCGGGAAAGCCCTCGGACATAAGACCAGCCAGGCGACTTCTATCTATGCCCGGTTGAACCTCGACCCCGTAAGAGCGGCGATGGAGCAGGCAGTGGAGGCGATGACAAGGAACCGGAAGAAAACGATCTGATCAAGGAGGAACCCATGCAGTATCCGGTCATCATCGAAAAGGACGAAGAAGAGGGCGGCTTTGTGGTGACATGCCCTCTTTTGAAAGGCTGTGTGTCCCAGGGGGAGACGGAAGAGGAAGCCTTGGAAAATATCAAGGATGCCATTTCCCTTTACCTG
>JAPTWQ010000135.1 GCA_028064945.1 Nitrospiraceae bacterium
TCAATTCGAAGGATAAGGGACCATTCGAACAGGCACACAAGCTTTTAGGTGAATTTCTTGGATTCAATGTGGGTAAAGTGGAGTCGGATGGTTCCCCAGATCCATACTGGATTGCAGGCAACCTCTGCATTGTGTTTGAGGATCATGCGGGCGCTTCTGCTGAATCAGTTCTTGATGTGCATAAAGCACGTCAGGTGTCTTCTCATCCGGCATGGATAAAGGCCAATGTCAAACTATGTGAGAATTCAGAAATTCTTGCGGTATTGGTTTCACCTGTTACTAAAGTCAGAGAAGGAGCAACTCCACACCTTGAAAAAGTTGCACTATGGTCTTTGGATGGTTTTAAAGAATGGGCATGTGAAGTGATTTCAGTCATACGCCAGTTACGAAAAACCTTTCCTGAACCCGGAAATCTCGATTGGAGACAGGAGGCTGTTCAAACATTTAAGACAAAGGGATTCGACATGCCTACATTTTTTAATAAACTGAGATCTCAGTCCGCGAATAAGTTGCTCAGTCCGGAAAAATAAATTTCCTCGGATTACCCATTTGGCGAAGTCGACCGCCCCAAGGGGGCTGTAATATTCTTGGACTTCGGCCAGATCGTATCAGAATCCCATACCCCGGTTGTCCCGCTCCTTCAGAAGATCGGGAAGGATGTTCCGGATGTCTTGGACAAACCCGGGAGATCTTCCCGGATCGTGCCCCATACAGTCCTGGCGTTGATCGAAGTATAGCCGTGGGTCAACTTGATCCGGAGATCTTAAGCCTTCTTGAAGGGAAGCTCTGGATGATCTCGGACAAATTCGCCATAACCGTCGAGAATTTTCTTTGAGGCCTCTCCGATGATGGTCAGCTCGCGTTCGACAGCCGATTGGCACATGCGGTTTTTTTCGAATCCGTCCCAATCCATCCCCTCGGTGAATTGTCGGATTTTGTCCGCACAATCGAGGATGTCCTTCAGGTAGTCCGTAATACGCCGTTCCTTTTCTTCTTTTTTCATGGCATCCAATTCCTTCTCTGAAAGAACCAGGTTGATCTTCTGAAAGGTATTCAGGGGAACGGCTTCCGCGATGATTTCTTCGCGAATGTGTTCTTTAAGGCGGGGAGTATCATCCTCCAGCAGAATCTCCACAGGGACTTCGAGAATCTCTTCAAGATCGGACTGAAACCCGCTGATATCGAAAAGGGTCGGACTCTTTTCAAAATCCACCAGAAGATCGAGGTCGCTTCGATCCGTATCTTCGCCACGCACTACGGAACCGAAAACGCGCACATTTCGGGCATGATGCCGGGCAGCGACTGCCATCATCTCGTTTCTATGAAGAAGAAGTGCCTCTGATGGTTTCATGAAATCTCCCCTGGAACCACGACATCAATGCTGGGATAAGAGATTGGTATTGCAGGTCCCAGAATCATTTTTCATTTTTAGGGATGAAGTTCAAGCCGCCAACGACCGTTTTCATATTCGATCCGACAGAGGAGAGAGATTGCCCGAAACTCTCTCCCGCCCTGCCTTCCCGGCCTTTTTCTCCATCGATTCCCAAAACCCGCATTGCCCAATAGGGTCCAGTATGGATCATTTCGAAGGAAAAATGAATCGTTCTCCAGAGGATGAGGGTATAAATCAGGTATCCTCCGACAAGTCCAGCCATGGAAACCCACATTCCGGCCGAGGGAACGTTCTTGTTGGCCCCGAGGGCTTCCGAGGTCAAAACCGTCAGAAGGTTTCCTGACAGGAAATAGAGGCCAAGGGACAGGACAAACATTCCCACCATCAACACAGGTCTCAGTGCAATGTCGGTGATCCGGGACAGTCCTGCCTTCCCGTGCTGGCCGATAAACCCTTCCCCCTGAGGGATACCCACGGCCAGTGCCCACAAGGGAGCAAACAGAGAAAGAATGGCAACTTCCATAATCCAAAACAGGAGATAGAAGGCAATATCGATCATCGGAATGAGGGGGAGGTAAAAGCCGACCGCGATCGTCAAAAGCATAAACGCGAGGGACAAGGGGTCGAGTAAACTATTTCCCGATGTTGAAACTGCGGATGTTACTTTCGACATAGGCGTTTCTTTATAGCCCGGTAAATAAGACAGAATCCCGGCGACCACGCCAATTGTTTTATTGACCGCTTCTACCCCCGCCAGAGCCGTATCGGCGGATTCGATGACGTTCTGGAGCTTCGACAGCGGATCGGCAGAAAGGTTGGAGGACATGTAATTGGGAATCGAGAGCGTCAGCCCTGTCGTCGGATCCACCACTGATCCCAGCAATTCGGCCGTCTGCTTGTTCTGGGCGCCCGGACTTTCCGACTGGGGATTGGCCGCCCAAAATGGGTAGGCGGAACCAGCTTGGGTCCCCACAAAACCCCACGAATTGATATAGTTCTGGGTGTCGCTGAACGCCGTCCGAAGTTCCTGGATGTTGGAGGACCCCAGAGTGGACCAGTTGGCGAAACCTCCGGGAGCAATATTCTGGGGAAGATCTTGCTCGATTTGCGCCCATGTCGTTTCCTCGTTCGAGAAGAACTGATAATAGCTCCCCAAGCTCGCCCATCCATCGGTCTGAATTTCGGCCACAGATGAGGCAATCGGGCCATTCAGTCCGGAAAGTCCTCCCGCAGACTGTACCAGGTCGTTGACGTATTGCTGGGTTACCTGGGTGAGTGCACCGACGTTTCCCCCCGCCGGATTCGTCAGTCCACCGCCCTGGGCGTAGACCGACCTGTTGGACGGGGTTCCGGCGGGAGCGCAGGGAGAGAGACCTGTGCCGATCACGATCGCTCCGCACCCGTTGGAATTTATTGCAATCGCTGCTGCGACCTGATCCAGTGGCGATCCCTGTTTCACCATATTCATGAATGCCGTGTTCACCCCTTCGACCTGCCCAGACCCCAGCGTTCCGGATCCGGCATTCTGGCTCGACCAGTCCCCGCAGACGTTGGGTCCATAGCTCCCCGTTCCGACGACGTTGGAAAATCCAATTCCACCGAAATTGTCGTATTGGGGTGTTACCGCCTGGATACTTCCATTCGGATTGACGAAATTGTCAAGAACATGCTCGCAAACCAGAGAGTAGAGCCCCCCGTCCACCACTCCCTGGAGTCCTGGCGGCACGACCGCCGCCACGCTTGGAACGACAATTTGGGCCGAGACTTTCGAGGCCGCGGTATCCCCGATCCCGTTCCCGGTCGAAGCCACGAAAAGGACGAAGGAGGCAAGGATCGACAATCCCCCGGGAGCGGCGATCATCGCGGCGGAGACAGCGCCACGGATCGGGGCCCAGGCGGCGTTCACCCCCTGGTGGGTCCAGTCGCCGGTATGGGCCGCGGTGTGCATGGCCTGAACGAGGTGATAGCCGTATGTAAGGGATAGGAGAAAGAGCGCCAGAATCGAGA
>JAPTWQ010000079.1 GCA_028064945.1 Nitrospiraceae bacterium
CCGGAAGGGACTGCCCGCCATTGCGCTGGGGAAAGGGTTTTTCGGAGGACGGCGGCTACGGGGGAGACAATAAAATCGGGGGGATTCGGGCCGGCGATCCGGTCCAGGGCATGGATGCGCTCCGCGCGAATGAAATCGGCCGGACTTTCCCGTTCGTAGGGGAGAGTCTCTTCCTCCGGGAAGAGAAGTCCTTCGAATGGGCGGTCAAGGAGGGTGGCGGCCGTGCGGATTTCTTCATAAAGCCTGAGGGCCCGCTCGGGTGTGGCGGTGAGAACCCAGAAGATTTCCTTGCGACCCGCCTCCCTCAGAAGGGCCGGCAGAAAGGGAAAGGCTTCCCGGTCTACTCCCTCGATCCGTCCCGAGGAGAGCGTTGTCAGCGTGGAAGGAATCCGGGTCCGGAGAGCCTCGAGGGTGCTTCGAAAGGGAGAGGATGCCTGCTCGTCAGCCACGGTTTTCGGAATACCGGCCGATGATCCGTTCGATCAGTCCGGTGGTTGAAGAATCCGGAACCAAAGGGATGGAGCGAACCTCCCCGCCCCGACCGAGGACCAGGTCGCTCCCAACGATCCTGTCCGGACTCCAGTCTCCTCCCTTGACGAGGACATCCGGAAGAATCCGCCGGATCAGCTCTTCCGGCGTGTCGGCGTCAAAGAATGTGACATAGGAGACGCAGGAAAGGGAGGCCATGACTCGGGCCCGGTAGTCCTGGGGAACGATGGGGCGCCGGGGTCCCTTGATGGTCGCCACCGAACGGTCGGTGTTGAGGGCGACGACGAGGATGTCCCCCAGGTTCCGGGCCTTTTCGAGGACCTCCACGTGTCCGGCATGGATCAGGTCGAAGCATCCGTTGGTGAAGACGATCCGCTCCCCTCCGGACCTGTGGCGGTCCAGGACGGGAATCAGGGATTCCGGATCGAGAATCTTCGAAGAGGTCGAGGAAAACGGAACGCGGGAAGGCATCGACGGTCTGGGTCCGGAGGTCAGGAGGTGCGGGGAAACAGGATTTCTTCGACCATCTCGCACAGGACGTGGCCCAGGGTGATGTGGGTTTCCTGGATGCGCGGAGTCAGCGGGGAGGGAACAATGAAGGCCAGCTCGACAAGATCCTTCATCCGTCCTCCGGTTCCCCCTCCGAATCCGATGGTCGCAAGGCCTGTCTCCCTGGCTTTTTCCAGGGCGAGCAGAACATTCTTGGAGTTCCCGCTCGTGCTGATTCCGATGGCGAGATCCCCCGGCCGCCCGTAGGCTTCGACCTCCCGGGAGAAGATGTGTTCGTACCCGTAATCGTTTCCGATGCTGGTCAGCGTGGCCAGACCCGTTCCCAGCGCAATGGCGGGCAGTCCCTTCCGGTTGATGTAAAAGCGGCTGACGAGCTCTCCGGCGATGTGGGAAGCGTCGGTGGAGGAGCCCCCGTTCCCGAAGATGAGAAGCTTTCCCCCCTTCCGGAAGGTATCGACCATCATATGGGTCGCCTTTTCGATCAGGGGAAGGGAGTCCCTCAGAAAGTCTTCCTTCGTGCGGATGCTGTCCCGGAAGATCGATTCGATTCTGGAGGAGAGGGCGGCATTGTCCATGGGAAACGGCTCCGTAGCGATTGTTGGAGTGTTAGGCCTGCGCCCGGGTTTTTTCCAGGGCCCTCTTGAAACGCTCGAGAGCCTCGCCCACGATCCTGTCGTCGTGACAGGTCGACAGGAAGAGGGCTTCGAACTGGGAGGGAGGGAGAAGAAGCCCCTCGCGCCTGGCCTCCTGGTGAAAGATCGAAAAAAGCCGGATGTCGGATCGTTCCGCGCTTTCGAGATCGGTCACCGGATGGGACGAGAAGAAGAGAGTCATCATCGAACCCATTCGGTTCAGCTGGAGTGGAAGACCAAGGTGGCGGGCTGTCGCAAGGATGCCTTCGGAAAGGATCCGGCTTTTCTCCTCGAGGAGCGAATAGAGGGCCGGAGTCCTGAGCTTCGTAAGGGTCGCGAGACCTGCCGCCATGGCCACCGGGTTACCGGAGAGTGTCCCCGCCTGGTAGACCGGACCCTCGGGGGCGACCATCTTCATGATGTCCTCCCGTCCTCCGTAGGCTCCTACCGGCATTCCTCCCCCGATGATCTTGCCCAGAAGGGTGAGGTCGGGTTCCATCCCGAAAAGGACCTGGGCTCCTCCATAGGTCAGGCGGAATCCGGTGATGATCTCGTCCGCGATGAGGAGGGCTCCGTTTTCATCCGTCACATCCCTGGCCGCCAGAAGGAACTCCTCGTCGGGAGGCACCACACCCATGTTCCCGGCGACGGGCTCGAGAATAAGGGCAGCTACCGTCTTTCCCTCACGCTTGAAGAAGTCCCGGAGCGCCTGGGTATCGTTGTAGGGAAGGACGACGGTATCCCGGATGACGGCTTCCGGGACCCCGGCGCTGGTCGGAATCCCGAAGGTCGCCCCCCCGGATCCTGCCTTGACGAGAAGGGCATCGGAATGTCCATGGTAGCCGCCGGCGAATTTGACGATCCTGTTTCGGCCCGTAAAGGCCCTGGCGAGTCTGAGGGCCGACATGGCGGCCTCTGTCCCCGAATTGACGAACCGGATGCGGTCGAGGCCGGGAACGGCCCGGGTCAAAACCTCCCCCAGCTGGATCTCCGTTTCGGACAGCCCTCCGAAAGAAAGTCCCTTCGAGGCGGTCTCCCCAATGGCCGCAAGCACGTCCGGGTCGGCGTGTCCCAGAATGAGGGGGCCGAAGGAAAGGACGAAATCGATGTAGTCCTTGCCGTCGATGTCGGTAATGATGGGACCTTTGCCTTGTCGGATGACGGGAGGATGGCCTCCTACGGCCTTGTAGGCCCGGACCGGGCTGCTGACGCCACCGGGAAAGATACCGCAGGCTTTTTTGAAACCTTCTTCAGAGTTCAAACGGACGCTCCCGGATGTGAGGGTGAGAGTCTTCGTGACTGCCCATCCCGGACAGGACGACGAAGACTCTGAAGATTATCATATTTTCGGTCCGTTTGGAAATACGTCCGGTATTCTGTGCGAAACTTCCGGGAGGGAGAGGGGCGTTCGCCTCCTATGTTTCCGATGTGATACAAAAAATCGGGGGGGCTCATGGGTTCCTGTCAAATATTGTTGACAGACTTGGGTTGCGGATCGACTGGAGAGTGGTATCCTTTTTGCGTCGTCACCCGAGATGCCGGAATCTGAATTTTCAGACCCAAAGGAGGTGAGTTGGCGATGGGTGGAAAAGGGATTGTCGGTTATTGGCTGAACGCGGCCTTTTCTGCGGTCGGGTCCGGATCGGTGGTGGGCTTTTGTCTCCAGGAATGGTTCGGGGCACATCGGTTCGAGACCTGGAGAGAGTCCTATGTCTGGATCTACTGGATCATGGTTCTTTCGACGATCACGGGAGCGCTGATAGGTTTATATTCCTATTCCTATCACAAGAAAAAGGAAAACTGGACCTGGTAGAAATCCCGGCCTGGATCGCTTGACGCCGGGATCGAAAAGCAGGGAGCAGCTTCGGGCGGATCTGTCCGGCATCGATGGGTTTCCACCCGTCTGCTCCTTTTTCTCTGATGTCTCCCGACACGGGGTGGCAGTCTATTGGGGATCCTGTCGAAGAGGGATGCGACTATGGTCGGAGACTGGAAAAGGCTTTGGATCATCGCGGCGGCCGCCTCCGCGGTCGGCGCGGCCATCGGCTTTTTTTTCGGTTTGAGGGGCGGTGGCTGACCTCCATCCCCGACAAGCGATGCCTCAGGCTCCGGATTGACCTGCCTTCGAATCCCCTTCAGTAACCACCTCCCTGGTTTTTCAGATCCTTCAATGCTTCGAAGATGCCCGCTGCCAGCGGAAGGAGCGACAATCCCGTCACGATAAGGACCCTTTTCCCCGTTCCAGTTCTTCCCCTCAACGACAACAGGCGTCCGGCCACACCCCCGATAAAAAGGGAAAGCGCCAGGAAGCCGATCACATCCGCCGAGATATCCACGTATCTGAGCCCGATGACGAGAAGGGCTCCGAGCATCCAGCCGGGTTCGATTCCGGAGGCGCGGGTCCCGAGGGGAGCGGCAAGACACATGGCCAGGAAAACGGCCGAGAGTCCGCCCGCCAGCTGTCCGAGGAGAAGGCTTCCCGAGAGGGGGGAAAGCGCCGCGAGGGACGCGGATGTCAGAAAAAGAGGAAGCAGTGAGACGGGATCGAGTCCCCTGATCCGGTCGACAGGGTAACTGAAACGGATTGCGAGCCAGGCTGCGAAGGTCAGGGAAAGGGAAAGGGCTCCCTGGGTCAGGCTTTCCTGTCGAAGGAGCGGAAGCGTCAGGAGAAGGAGTCCGGCCAGCATGGCCCCTGACTCGGCCAGGAGGCGAGAGGCGGGTGGAACGATGTTTCTGACGAAGAATGTGGCGAGTGTGAGCAAGGGAATCCAGTCCATTGGTCGATTCGGGTCAAAAAAATGCCGGATTGACTCCGGATCGAACAGGGCGAAGGGGAGAATGATCCCCAGGAGAACGATGAGATCCGGGATCAGAAGGGTTCGTGGCTGCCACTTGGTAGGAAGAAATCGCAGGGACGGAAGAAGCAGCAGTACGACAATGAAAGGAAAGGCCGCTGGGTACATCAACGCCACGGCCGGGGTGATCGAGAGCGTTTCCATGGGTCAGATCTCCATGCGGATTCTGAAATGGAAGGGGAGAGAGCCGAAGAAAGGAGGGGGGGCTTTTGGCCCCCTCTCCACGCTGTTAGCGTTTTTCCCTGATGCCTTCGACGCTGATGTAAAGGTGAACCTTGTCTCCGATCATGCCAGGGTAGGTCGTGATACCGAAATCGCTTCTCCGGAGGGATCCTTCGAGGTCGTATCCGGTCAGATATCCGCCCCAGGGTTTCGGGAGTGCGGAGACATCGGCGGCTCCGACTTCGTGAAGCTTGAAGGTGATGGTCCTGGTCTTGCCGTGAAGGGTGAGCTTTCCTGTCAGAAGACCCGATTTTTTCCCGGTCTTTTTAAAGCGGGTGCCGACGAAACGAATCACGGGAAAGGTTTTGGCGTCCAGAAAATCAGGCCCTCTCAAATCCTTGTCGCGCATGGGATGGTTGGTATCGATGCTTTTCGTGGCGATCTCGATTTTTACGTCCGTTTTTCCGGGGTCGAGCCGGTAATGTCCGGTGATGGTATCGAAGCGGCCGACGGCTGTCGCCACCCCTGCGTGTCCCACGGTAAAGGTCACCGAGGTATGGTCGGGGTCAATATTGTAAAGGCCGGAGGGATCCCCGTTCCCAATTTTGTAAGAGGCAGCCAATGCGTTGGAAACACCGTTATGCAAAAGGAAAAGGAGAAAGAGTAGCGCGGAGGTCTTTCCGATCAGGCCGGATCTTTGGAGGCGGGTGGTTTCGATCATGGAAACTCCTTAAGGGTTGAGGTTGTGGATGTTTATTCGAAGGCGCCTTCCTGTGTTGCGCATTTTGAGCGAGCTGTCCCGTGCATTATTTCACGACCTTAGTTTTAATGCAAACATATTTTCGGAATCGATTTGAACATCCGGAATATTGGACTTAAAATAGAACCTTCCCATAATTTTTACAGAACCTTCAATGGAGAGGGAGCGCGGGATTGGAGAAGCCCCCCGGAGAAATAAGGCGGGAATTGGTGGGTCACATAGAACGGATGGCCTGTCGTTGCCAGGAATCTGCCTGGTTTTCTCTCGAGCGCTCCCTTGAAATGGACTGGGCTGTGGGTGGCTTTGGCGAGATGGAGGAACGGTTCGCCGAGCTTGACAGGCTGTTTTCCGGATTGCTGGAAGAGCTTCTCCGGGAGTCGTCGCGTACCGGCCTGGCCAAGATCGCCCGAAAGGCGGAGTTTCTGGAAGACCGTTTTGAAGAGATGGACAGTCTTCTCAGAAACAGACCCCGCAGAAAAAGGACGGCCTTTCCCTGGGAGAAGTTTTTCCGGATGGGAACGGGAGAGGGGGGGCAAAATCCTGAGATCCGGCGGAACGAGCGGCTGAAGGCGGCCTGTCGCACCTTGGGCATTCCCGAGTCCGCTGTTTGGGATGAGATCCGGAAAAAAGTCCGCTCTCTCCTGAAGGAAATGCATCCGGACATGCGTTCGGGTGACAGGAGCCAGGAAGGGCGGATGAGGGAAATTCTCGACGCCTACGCCTTTCTCAAGGAACATTTCGGAGTGGATGGTGACACGGGAAAAAAGGTTTGAGTAAGGTGAAAGGGGAAGGAAGAATGGATCCTGTCGAAATAAACGACCCTGAAAAAATCCAGGAAATATTGAAAGGGGTTACTCTTGCTGGCGAAGGTTTTGTGACGGCATGTCTTCTGGAAGATGTCTGGGACGCGGGGCTGACCTATCCTGACTATTTCAAGGCGGCGGGCGAGGATCCGACCGCTTCGCTCAATGGAGTCTCGCCCGCATGGGAAACCTACCATCTGCGCCAGGGGAAAAAAGTCGTGAACGTCTACGGAATGGGGTCAAGGGGTCGCAGAATCCATGTGACGGAAACCCCATGATCGGAACAGCGGAGCCAAAGAGGGCAGAACATGCTTTTTGATGCAGATCTACTCGATCATATCCGTTTGATCGCCCGGGAGGGAGACCTTTCCGGGGAGGAGAGGGACATTGTTGAAATTCTTGACATGCACCCCGAGTTTTCGGGGATCTGGAACGATCCCGGAAAGGATCCTGCCCGTCCTCTCGATGTCAATGGGAAAACGGTCAATCCTTTTGTTCATGTCGCCCTGCACCTGATCGTCGGGCGCCAGATCCGGCAGGGAATTCCGGCCGAGGTCAAGAAAGCCTATCTCCATCTCGTGGAGAGAGGGGAGAGCGAGCATGAAGCACTTCATGCGTTGATGGGGTGGTACGGAAAGCTGTATTTCGAGTCTGTGCGGAAAAGCGATTCCTTTGACGAGTCCCGCTATGTTCAGGGACTGGCCTTTCTCTGACCGGGAATGGGTCAATGAAAAGAAGAAGGGAAAGCAGGGTTTCCAGCAATTCTCGAGAATGACCTTGACTTTAGAGTGCGGCGACCTTTAGAATTGACGGACCGTTTCCCCTTTTCCGGTCATTTCCAGTGATGCTGGATTTATTCCGGTCCTAGCCAGACCATGACAGGAACTTCGCGCTCTCTCGGTTTTCGGAGGGTCCGGGGAGATGTGTCCGGTTTTCAAAATTTTCAGGCCACAAAAGTTTCGCGGACCTGGAATGAAACATTGGATGCCAGGTCTCCTTGCGGATATGTTCAATGGATCAACCGGGCCTCCCGGAGGGGGCCGTCCCCAAATTCATTTTTCTTGAAGAGAGTCGGTCCTTTTCGTATAGAAATTTTACATAAGGAGCAGAGAGATGGCGACTGAAACGAATTCCCGAGTTCCCCAGATTGGCCAACGAAACAAGAAGGGCCAGATGATCACGGATCCCAACGAAATTTTTTTCCTTTCCCCCCGGACGCCTTCCTTCCTGACTGGATCGGAGGTCATTCGCGAGGCCATCAGGCGTGCCAGCGTGGATTTTTCCGTGGCTTATCCCATCACTCCCCAGTCCGAAGCCTCGTCCCTGGTGGGCGAGCTCTTTGCCGAAGGGTATGTTGGCGATTACATGCGCGGCGAATCGGAGTTCGCTGTCATGGGGCAGTGCGCCGGCGCGGCCTTTGGTGGTGCCCGGGTCTTCACGACGACAGCCGGTCCGGGAACGCTCCGGGCTTTCGAAAACTTTCCGATGTGGGCCGGAAGCCGTCTTCCGATCCAGGTGGTCTTTACGGTCCGCGGGGTGAATTCTCCCCTGACCATTCAGCCGGATACCCTGGAAATCGCCTTCATGCTCGAGACAGGAATGCTCCTTTGGCATGCTGAAACCGCGCAGGACCTCTTTGACTTCATGCTCAAGGGGTATTATGTCGCTGAGCAGCCCGAGGTGCATCTTCCGATCGGCATCATCTGCGATGGTTTTTTCGTGACCCATACCAAGGACATGGTCATGATGACTCCGGAGGATTTGGCCCTGCCGCACTACAATCCTTACCGGAGCCCCGTCGTTTGCATGGATATGGAGGTTCCTCCGGTCCGGATGATGCGGGATCCGTTTGTAATGAAATCCAACTACATCAGCTATATGACGCACGCAAGCTGGCAGCTTGAAATCCGGGCGGCCATCGAGCGTTCCCGAAAGCACACCATCCCGCTTCTCGACGGCCTGATCGAGGTGGAGAATCCCGATGCAGAAATCATGATGGTCGCTTCGGGAACCTCCGTTTCCCAGGCTCGTGAGGCTATCCGGCTTTTCCGGGACAAGGGAGTCAGGGTGGGGTTGGTCAAGGTCAAGACCCTTCGTCCATTCCCTACGGAGGAGATTCGAAAGGCGACAGAACACGCGAAGCATATTTTTGTTCCGGAATTCAATGTGGCCGGCTGGCTGGCACGGGAGATCAAGTCGACGATCGACCGCAACAGCCGCGTCGTTGCTGGCCCGCATGTCGCCGGTGGCATGACCATGCCCCCGGAAATTATTGTCGAAGAGATCGAAAAACATCTGGCGAACCGCCGG
Organism: Nitrospiraceae bacterium; assembly: GCA_028064945.1. The sequence goes on from JAPTWQ010000079.1 coordinate 8,522, forward strand.
AATAAGGAGCTCGTCCATGGGTAAGAAAATCCAGATAAACAAGGAATTCGTCGATATCATGCCACAGGATTATCTTGACCTTGTGGAGACAGGAACTTTTGAAACACCCAATCGTGGTTGGAAGGACTTCGGAACGGCAACCGAGCTGATTGCCGAACATTCTCTTTGCGCTGGATGTCCCGAGTCGATTGCCTTCCGGCATATCATGGCTTCCATTCCGAATCCCGAGGATACGGTCATGGTCGGGTCGACAGGTTGCACGAGTCTGGTCTTCCCGATGATCGCGGTCCACAATATTCATTCTCTCTTCGGAAACCAGAACGCCATCGCGACCGGTCTCAAAAGGGCTCTCGCCGTCCGATTCCCGGACAGGGTGAAGGATGTTATCGTCCTTGCCGGTGACGGTGCCACGGTCGATATCGGTCTTGACATGACCCTCCAGTCCTGGTTCCGCAAGGAGCGTTTCACGACGATCTGTTTCGATAACGAGCTTTATGCCAATACCGGGGGGCAGGAGTCCGGTCTGATGCAAAAGGGCTTTCTGGCAAAAATGGCTCCGGTCGGCAAGAAATTTGAAAAAGTGCGGCTTCCCGAGATTGCCCGCGAGTCGGGGTGCGATTATGTCGCCATCATGACGGCCAGCAAACCCAGTCTGGTGGAAAAGGTCATCAAGCAGGCCGTTCTCATCGCCCGCGAGGTTGGCCCGACCTATATTCAGATCTATACTCCGTGCATTCTGGAAATCGGAAAGCAGAGCATGGAAGGGCTGCAGGAAATGCGAACATCCGAGGCACCTGGCGAACGCTTCAAATTCCGGGAGTTCATCTCCCCCGAAGCCCAGTCTTTCCTTGACGGTCTGGCAGAAAAGAAAAAGGCAGAAAAGCTGGCCACCAGTGGAGCAACATCCTAACAGCAGGGAGACCCGATGAAAGCGCGTGTCAATATTCGCATGTCAGGCCTCGGAGGGCAGGGAGTCGTGACTTCCGCCCATCTGATGGCGATGGCGGCGGCTCATGAAGGAAATTTCTCGATATCCAATCCGTTCTTCGGAGCGGAAAAGCGGATGGCTCCGGCAGAGTCCTATGTCAGAATCGGCCCGGAGAAAATTTACGATCGGGGAGAACTGGTTTTCCCCCATGTCGTGATGGTCTATCATCCCCAGGTGATCACCATGGGGAAAAGCTACACCATGCCGTTCTATTCAGGGATCAAGGACGGGGGTCTCGTCATCATCAACGATGATGTCGAACTTCTGACGGAGGAGGAACGCGCGGATCTCGCGAAAAAGAACGTGACGGTCTATTACGTTCCCGCCACGAAGATCGCCCTCGAACTGGCCGGAACGGAGCTGGCGACGAACATGGGAATGCTTGGCGCAGTGGCGGGATTGACCCATGTCGTGACGATGGAAGGTCTGGACAAGGCTCTTCAGGACCGCTTTGGAAAGAAGTATGTGGCATCCGGTGGAACGGCGACGCTCGACGAGGCGATCAAGAAAAAATTTGCCAAAAAGGAAATGCTCTTGCAAAAAAATCTCGAGACGATCCGCAGGACCTTTGATGAGGCTTCGGCCTTCGCTGCAAAACATCCCGCGATATCTGCGGGCGTCGGAGTGTAACCCTAAAAAGAATCAGGAAGGGCGTCAATGTATAATGTGGCAGAGGTGAATGCGGAGGAATGCGTTGCCCAGAAAGGATGCCGGCTCTGCATCATGTATTGTCCGGAAGCCAACTGCATTCAGATGGATACAACGAAGATGGTTGCCACCATCGTCGAGTCCCGTTGCAAGGGATGCGAACTGTGTGTCGTAGTCTGTGACGCTGCAAAACATAATGCCATCAAAATGGTGGCACGCTAGCTTTGGAAAGGTCGGGGCGAAGGATCGATTCCTTCGCCCCACACTACGCTATGAACGATGACATCGACAATGAAGGACCCATCATGGAAGAAAGCTCCCTGGCTGATGCCTTCATTAGGGTTGAGGAATCCATAAAGTCCTTCCATGCTCTGCTCGATTCAGTCAATCAGAACGCATCTTCCCTCCCTCTCTCCGAAGAAGACCTCAAATCGCGATTCGTCGCTTCCCAGGCTCTGCGCGACAGCGCCTCGATCTATCTTGACTGGGGCTGGCACTACCTGAGCCGGCTGTACGATGCCCCGAATCCCCACAATCCGGAAGACGCGATCCTCGATTGAATCCCCGAAACCAGACATAACCCCTGACTTTTAGCAATCCTCCTTAAAAAAATCCGTGAAGAATTTCCAATAGAGGATTCACACGGGATTTGGATTTAGAACCAAGCCTGATCGAAATGTCGAGCGTTTTCGGAGGGGTCTTTTTGGCGAGATCCGTTTCGCGAACCTGAAACAGGAGTTTGGTGCGAGAGAGAAGCTTCTCGTTGAAAGGAAGGTTAAAGTAAAATAGGCCTCCGGCCCGTCCGTGAGAATAAATAATGGTTTTGATGGGAAAGGCTTTGTAGGCAAGATCCCGGCCGAAAGGAGATTGCGCTGGAGTTGGTTGGGAAAAGGGAGAGGGCAGGACCCAGATCATGGAACCCAGACCCAGCGTGACGATTGTGAAGAGGATAAGTCCTGTATAGTAAAGGACTTGCTTGACGTTCTGATACGGGACTTTGGCCTGCCAGGCAATATCGAAGGCCTCGGATGGGGAAATATCGCGATAATCCTTTTTGAGCAAGGAAAGAAAGACGGAGTCGGGCACAATCTGCGCCTGAAGATCTTCACCGTCTTCGGCCACCACGACCTGGATGGGAATGACATGTTCCCGCCAGAGTCCCTGATGGCCAAATAGGGAATGGGTGTCCTGGGCCGTATGATAGGATCGAACGCCAACTGTTAGGTAGGAGGAGGGAATCTTTTCGACAATGGGCATTGTTTCGGGCTCGGGGTGGGACAGCGGGCGGAAATGGTAGAAGGAGGCGCATGCAGAAATCGAAAAGACGGTCACGGTCGCCAGAGAGAATGCCTTCAAGCGCCTAAGGCGCGCTGAATCAGTCATGCTGCCGGTTCTCCGCTTCGTTGGCGGTGGAAATCTTGACGAGAATGCTGTAGGCGAAAACCAGAATAAGCACAATGACCACGTAAAGGATCAGCTGGAGCGAGTGGTATGAAAAATCACCGATCCGTTCACTCTCCTTGTAGGAGGACTGGGCCTCAACCAAAAGGATACGGCGAATTGTTGAGATGATCCCGATCAGGATGAAGGAGGCGATCGGAAATCGTCTTTTGCCGAGGTAGCTCAGCATGATCCATAGAAGCTCGAGGATAATGACGACGAACAGCATGTCGTTGATCAGCTGAAGGACGGAATCGGTCTTGAGATCAGTCAGTCCCATGGCCGAGTGAACGAGAACGATGATCGCGCCCGACATCAGAAAGACGGCTACGATCAGATGAATGATGTCGTCAATCCTGAGCAGGACTTTTCTCAGCTTCTGAACGAATTCGATATGGCTGTCCGGACGAGGCGGATGGGTGGGTGGCTCAATCACCGGCGACCTTCCTTCATGAAGGGGGGGGCTCTCCATCGGTTACAGGTTCACGTGAGAGACGCAAGGCTTCCTCGATCCGGGCGAGGGAAGTCTCCCGTCCTGCAAGAAGCAGAACCTCAAAAATCCCGGGGCTGACCGTCTTTCCGGTAATGGCGACACGGACAGGCTGCGCCAGTTCGCCAAGTTTCAAGTGCAACGATTCCCCCACCTGCGCGAATACATTCCGGAGCCCATCTTCCGTCCATCTGTCAAGGGCCCTGAGGGCGAGGGACAGATTCTCGAGAACGCGGGCATTGGAGGGAATGAGAATCTTCTTTCGGGACTCCGGATCGATTGTCCGGGACCGGTCAAGAAAGGGGTGAGCGAACTGGGCGAGTTCCACAAGTGTTTTTGCGCGCCCCTTGAGCTCGTCGGCCAGTTTCACCCAATGACCGGAATCGGCGGCCTGGGGAAGGGGATCCGGCAGGGGAGGAATGGCCTCTTTAAGGAGGGGGACGAGGTCTGTTCCCGGGGTATTCTTGATGTAGTGGGCATTGAGCCAGAGTAGCTTTTCGGGATTGAAGACCGAAGGGGATGAGCCTACGTGGTCGAGGTCAAAAAAGGCGATCAGCTCCTCCCGGGAAAAGATCTCCTGATCCTTGTGGGACCAACCAAGACGCACAAGGTAGTTGACCAGCGCCTGGGGAAGGAAGCCCATGTCGCGATAGGCCATCACGGAGGTGGCTCCGTGTCTTTTGGACAACCTGGTCCTGTCGGGCCCGTAGATCATGGGGAGATGGGCGAAGTCCGGAAGGGGGGCTCCCAATGCCTTGAAGATCGGGATCTGCCGGGGGGTGTTGTTGATATGGTCATCTCCCCGGATGACGTGAGTGATTTTCATGTCGACATCGTCCACCACGACGGCAAAATTATATGTTGGCATACCGTCGGAGCGAATGATGATCAGGTCGTCAAGGACGGCGCTGTCGAAGGAAAGCGGGCCCCGGATCAGATCGTCAAAGACGATGGACTGGTTTTCGGGAGTCCGGAAACGAAGGACATGAGGACGATCGGGGGAGACCGACCGATCCCGGCAATGTCCGTCGTACCGTGGAGGGAGTCCCTTTTTCAATGCCTCGGATCGCTTGGCCTCGAGAATGTCCGAAGTGCAGTCGCACCGGTAGGCATGGCCTTTTTCGAGAAGATGCAAGGCGAGTTCCCGATACCGTTCAAGACGTGCAGTTTGGAAAAAAGGACCCTCGTCCCAGCCGAGGTCGAGCCAACCAAGGCCGTCGAGTATGGCCGAGATGGATTCCTGGGTTGAGCGTTCCCGGTCGGTGTCCTCGATCCGGAGGACAAGTGTTCCGCCGAAATGACGGGCAAGTAGAAAGTTGAACAGGGCCGTCCGGGCACCTCCCAGATGAAGATGTCCGGTTGGGCTTGGTGCAAAACGAACGCGAAGAGAGGAGTCTTTTGGCAGGGGCAAGGCGAATGTCCTGAGTTTAATCGTGAATCCAATCTGTGTAGATAAAAAGCATAACACGGTGAAGCGTGCCGGAGAAAGGAAAAAAAACTCACAGGTACCAAAGGACCAGTTTTTGACCTAGAGGTCAACCCGGTCTATAATTCGAACGCGTATGTCCGGCAGGACCATGAGAGGAGCTTAAAAAGGGTTGAAGACTGGGGTGACGATGGATTGGAGGAGCGGCCGGAATACCCGGCCCGGGAAAACGTCCTGGAAGAAGTCTTCCAGCCTAACGATGCTGGCTCTCGTCATTGCGGCCGCTCTGGGAATGTCCGGTTGCGGGGAGGTCAAGCCTCTGACGCCAGAGGAGCAGTCGCTCGTTTCCTCATGGAAAATCGGAAAATCCCTTGAGAGCGCCTACTCCAAGGAATCGGTGGACGCCGTCCTTTCTCTCCTGGCCCCTTCGTTGTCCAGCCGTCCCGAAACTCGCACCCAGCTGGCGAGGATATTCGGAATGTTCCGGAAGCTGAATCTGACACTCGTCATGGACTCTGGAGAGGTCGATCCCACGACGCATGCGATCACATTCAGGGCGCACTGGACGCTGACGGGCCTGCCAAAAACGGGAAGCGGCCCCCGTTATTTTCAGACAGGCGAATGCCGGATGGTCGTGACGATGGAAAAAGCTCCCCATCGGTCCCGGATTGAATCCATTTCCGGCGACACATTCCTTGTCGCTCCGGCAAAAACGCTCCCCCCGGCATGAGCGATCGGCCTCAGGCCAAAAGAATAACGGCCGACTTCCTGATTGTGGGGGGAGGAATCGCAGGGTATCAGACGGCTCTCGATCTTCTTCCACTGGGAAGCGTGGCCCTCGTTTCCAGGGGGTCGATCGCCTCCGGGAGTTCCTACTACGCCCAGGGGGGGCTCGCGATTCCCTGGAAGTTCGACAGGGAAGCCGTCAACGCCCATGTCGCGGACACAATCCGCGCGGGTGCCGGTCTCTGTGACGAGGAAAGGGTCCGTCTTCTGATCGAAGGCGCCGAGGAAGCCTTCGTGACGCTGGTCTCATACGGGGTTCCCTTCGACAGGGATGAAAAAGGGGAGGTCCTTTTAACCCGGGAAGCGGCGCATTCGCGTCCTAGAATCGTCCATGCCGGCGGGGACAAGACAGGATCCCTCATCCTGAGGACCCTGGCCCAGAACGTCCATGGCCACGAACGCTTCACCTTTCTGACCCCCTATCGCCTGACGCGGCTCCTCAAGGAGCCCGACGGCCGGGTGGCGGGGGGGCTCTTCATGGACGAAACGGGAGACGGATGGCTGGAAATTCTCGCCAGGGCCACCATCATGGCGACCGGAGGATTCAGCGCCCTGTTCGCCAGGACGACCAATCCCCCTTCACAGGTGGGAGATGCTGCGGCTGTATGCCATCGGGCCGGAGCCGAACTCGAACGTCTGGCATTCACCCAGTTTCACCCGACGGTTCTCGATCTTCCGGGTGAGGCCCCTTTCCTCCTGACGGAGGCCCTCAGGGGAGAGGGAGGCCATGTGGTCAACGAGTCGGGGGAGAGGATCCTTTTCAGATATCATCCGGACGGGGAGCTGGCCCCGAGGGATGTGGTCTCCCGGGCCCTCTGGCTAGAGGCCCGCGCCCATCCGGAATCGTCGCTCTACCTGTCTGTGAACCATCTTCCGGCGACTTACCTGAAGGAGCGATTTCCCCAGGTCTACACGCACTGCCTGTCGGTCGGAATCGATCTGTCGCGAGACCGAGCTCCGATTCGCCCGGCCGCCCATTTCCAGATGGGGGGCATCAGGACCGACATGGATGGACGCACCTCCCTCCCCGGACTTTACGCCGTGGGAGAGGTGGCCAGTACCCGGGTCCACGGGGCAAACCGCCTGGCCTCAAACTCCCTTCTGGAGGCTCTGGTCATGGGCCACAGGGTCGTCCGTGGAATCGCCTCCGATCGTCCCGGAAGGGGGGAGCTGGCCCTGCCGCCGGAAGAGGAACGGGACATTCCGCAGTCCATTCCGACGCTTCCTTCGGGGGAGGTCACGATGAAAGTGATCCAGAACA
>JAPTWQ010000101.1 GCA_028064945.1 Nitrospiraceae bacterium
GATGAACCAGAAGAATAAAGATAAAGATCATCATCTCGACCAGGCCAAAGAGTCCCAGACGGCCGAAATCCACCGCCCAAGGGTATAAGAAAACCACCTCCACATCGAAAACCAGAAACAGCATCGCAATCACATAATAACGGATCGAAAATCTTTCACGGGCATCGTTGATGGGCGGAACGCCGCATTCGTAGGGGGCATTCTTGTCCTTGTAGGGATTCTTCGGTCGAATCAGCCGTCCTACCGTCAGGGAAACGGCTCCAAAGCCGATAGCGACAAGAAGAAAAATAAAGATAGGGACATAGTGTTCAGGATGAGACTGAGAAAACATCCTTGACCTCCAGCGGCGATTTCTTTGGTGTATTTTCGCCCATTATGAATGAAGAGTAACATTCATTTTAGGTGGGCGGATCAGGAAAGTCAACCGGAAAGGGCTTCCGGTGGAGCCATCGGGCCTTGTCGCACGCCCCCCGGAGGGGAGATTCTATCAACGGATTTCAGGAAACGAAGACGTAGAAATTGTTCGCCGTCAGGCCCCATGACATTTCTTGTATTTCTTGCCGCTTCCGCAAAAGCATGGATCATTTCTTCCCGGTTTCCTGCCAGTCTTCAGGGGTCCTTCCTCTTCCGTAATATCCCCAAAGGTCTGGGCGGTATCCGATGCGATCGAAAAGGGCAGGGCTTCTTCCGGCGCCGTCGTCCCGGGGTCGAGAAGAAAAGCCTGTTCTTCAGGGTGAAGGAAACTGAACGATTCCATGTCCGGCGCTTCGGGCAGGCCGACAGATTCTTCGATCTGCCGTGCGTTTCCGATCAGGAGGACAAGATTTTCCTGGACACTGGATACGAACTCCTCAAATAAAGAAAAACCTTCTCTCCGATATTCCACCAGAGGGTCTTTCTGCCCGTAACCCCGCAGACCGATGCCCTCTTTGAGATGATCCATGTTCAGAAGGTGTTCCTTCCATTGTTCGTCAAGATTCTGCAGGATCAGATAACGCACGATCGCCCAGAAATTGTCGGCACCAAACAGCCTTTCCTTCTCCGCAAGGAATTCCCCGAACGAAGACGAGATATGTTCCTGCAAGGCCACAATCCCGAGCCCATCAAGAGAATCCGCCTCCACTGCCAGGCCGGTCTTCTCAAGGACACCCTCCGCAAGGGCTTTCAGGTCCCAGGTCTCGGGGTACTGTTCCTCGGGGGCAAATTTCCGCACAATTCCCCCAATGACGTCCTGCCCCCATTCCTCCAGCAATTCTCTCAGATTTTCTCCCCGGAGAACTTTCCGGCGGAGCTCGTAAAAAATGAGACGTTGCTGGTTCATGACGTCATCGTATTCCAGCAGTTGCTTTCGTATGTCGAAATGATGGGCTTCGACCTTTTTCTGGGCATTTTCGATCGCCTTGGTGACAAACCCGTGTTCGATCGGAACCCCTTCCTCGACCCCCATCCGGTCCATAAGGCCCTTGATCCGGTCCGCCCCGAAAATTCTCAACAAATCATCGTCGAGTGACAGATAAAATCGCGAAGACCCCGGATCGCCCTGACGACCGGAACGGCCCCTGAGCTGATTGTCGATACGACGGCTTTCGTGTCGTTCCGTTCCGATGATATGGAGACCACCTGTCCGGACAACCTCTTCCCTTTCTGCTTCCAGCGTTTTTACCAGTTCCTCCCGAAGGGCTTCCACCTCTTCGGCAGTGGGAACGGATCCCTGGCGCTCCATCTCGGAAATCCGGTTTTTCAGAAGGAATTCGGCGTTCCCACCGAGAACGATGTCCGTTCCGCGTCCCGCCATGTTCGTCGCGATCGTAACGCTGGACAATCGACCTGCCTGAGAAACGATCTCTGCTTCCATCTCATGAAATTTCGCATTCAGAACCTTGTGGGGGATCCCCTCCTTGGAGAGGAGAGAGGACAGATGTTCCGACTTTTCGATCGATACGGTTCCAACAAGAACCGGTTGCCCCAGGCGGGACCTTTCCCGGATATCCTCCACAATCGCAGCCGCCTTCTCGCGGTAAGTCCGGTAAATCTGGTCCGGGAGATCAACCCTCCGGTTTTGGCGATGCGTGGGAACAACGATCACATCGAGGTTGTAGATCTTGTGGAACTCCTGCGCTTCCGTGTCGGCCGTTCCGGTCATGCCCGCCAGCTTCTCGTACATCCGGAAGTAGTTCTGGAACGTGATTGTAGCAAGAGTCTGGTTTTCCTGTTCGATCTTGACTTTTTCCTTGGCCTCCACCGCCTGATGAAGGCCTTCTCCCCATCGACGGCCCGGCATAAGCCTTCCCGTAAATTCGTCGACGATGATAACCTCGCCATTCTTTACGACATACTCCACATCACGCCGATAGAGATGATGCGCCTTGAGCGCCTGAAGGACATGATGAAACCAGTTGATGTTGGAGACATCGTAAAGGTTGCCTATCCCCAGGCGATCTTCGACATAATTGTTGCCCTCTTCGGTCAGCGTGACCGTCTTCAGCTTTTCATCGATCCGAAAATGGGTTTCCCGGGACATGCCGGGAATGATGCGGTCCACCTGATAATACAGGTCCGTTGACTCTTCGGACGGTCCTGAAATGATCAGGGGTGTCCGGGATTCATCGATCAGAATGCTGTCGACTTCATCGACGATGGCATAGTTGAGTCCCCGCTGGACAAACTGGTTCTCTTCATACTTCATGTTGTCGCGAAGATAATCGAAACCGAATTCGTTGTTTGTCCCGTAGGTGATGTCTGCCGCATAGGCCTGCTTTCGCAGGTCATCCGGCATGTCGTGCTGGATAATCCCCGTCGTCAATCCCAGAAAACGGTACAGTTTTCCCATCCAGTCGGAGTCGCGCCGTGCCAGATAATCATTGACCGTCACAACATGAACGCCCTTTCCCGCCAGCGCATTCAGGTAGACCGGAAGGGTCGCCACCAGTGTTTTTCCTTCGCCGGTTTTCATCTCGGCGATAAACCCTTCATGGAGAACGACTCCCCCAACCAGCTGGACGTCGAAATGTCGCATGCCCAATATCCGGCGACTTGCCTCCCTCACGACGGAAAACGCTTCGGGAAGGAGATCGTCCAACGTTTCGCCACCGGAAAGACGCTCCCGGAACTCGATCGTTTTTCTTTTCAGCGATTCATCCTCTAAAATCCGAACCTCGTCTTCAAGACCGTTGATCCGGTCGATGATCCGCGAAATCCTTTTGAGTTCCCGATCGTTGCGACTGGGAAAGATTGACGAAAACAATCCCTTAAACATCAAAACTCCTTGGTCTCTCGAATTTTTTGCGAACCACCCTGCCCGCGTCCGGACCATGCGTTACCGTCGCCCATAACCCTGGCAGGGTCCACCGGCACTCCAAAATACCGAACTTCGAAGT
>JAPTWQ010000016.1 GCA_028064945.1 Nitrospiraceae bacterium
TTTTATTCTTGACACCGCAAGTATAAAATGATAGCGTTCTGATCGGTCGGCTACAGTTGCGTCAAAATCAAGCCATTCGCTTACACAGGGATGGCTTTTTTATTGCCCAAAATTGAACGAGAGGAGGACAAATGGCATTCGGTAGCGATGTCAACGCCTCTTCTCAGGCTCAATTCATGGTCACAGGCACGGGCATGCCGTCGCAATTCATGCAGATCCTAGCTTGCGATTCCATCCAGCCCGGATCGGATATCGGCTATACCACCGCAAAACTCATCTATGTTTATCATCCGATGGGCGCAAAAATCTCAGAAGGCCCGATCATCCTTGCCCAATCCCAGACACGGGAGATATCGATTGCCGAAGGCCCCGAGGAAGAGCTGAAAAAGGCTTTCAACCGGGAATGGAAGAAAATTGGCAAGGTCGGGGCGACGAAGATCATCAGAAATGTGATGAACCAGTGCCGCATTTATGGCATCACATCGTTGATCGTCGGGGAAGTCGGGGTTGAAACCGACAAGCCCCTCGACATGGACAAGATCGGCGATGCGGATATTTACTTCAATGTCCTCGATCCCTTGAACACCGCCGGATCACTCGTCACCAACCAAGACCCAAACGCACCCGACTTTCAGCACACCCAACCGATCCGAGTGGGATCAACGGCCTACCATCCCTCCAGAACGGTTGTGATGATGAACGAGTCGCCACTCTTCATTCAGTGGGAAAATTCAGCCTTCGGATTCACCGGAAGAAGCATTTTCCAGAGGGCGCTCTATCCTCTCAAGACCTTCATCCAGTCGATGATCACGGATCAAGCTGTTACCGAGAAAGCCGCCCTCCTAGTCGCCAATCTGGAATCCCCGGAATCTTTTGTCGATAAAGTGGCACAACTTTTCCAAGGCTTGAAGCGCACGATCATCAAGGGTGCGAAGACCGGAAATGTCCTTTCTATCGGTGTAACAGAGGCCATCAATTCGATCAACCTCCAGAATCTTGAAGGCCCTGCCAAGTTTGCAAGGGAAAACGCCATCAAGAATGCGGCCACAGCCGCCGGGATGCCAGCCGTCCTCCTTCTGAACGAAACCATGACAAAAGGCTTCGGGGAAGGCACGGAAGACTTCAAGATGGTGGTTCAGTACATCGATGCTCTCAGGGAAGAGATGGAACCGCTTTATTCCTTCTTCGATAACATCGTGATGCACCGTGCATGGTCTCCCGCTTTCTATGAGACGATTCAGTCCCGCTTCCCGGAATACAAAGACATTCCTTACGACACAGCCTTCTATCAGTGGAAGAACTCCTTTGAGGCCGTCTGGCCGTCTTTGATGGTCGAGCCGGAATCTGAAAAGTCCAAGATTGCCGATGTGAAGCTGAAAGCCGCCATCGCCGTGACAGAGGTTCTTCTTCCCGTCGTGGATCAGGGGAACAAGGCGATCTTGGCCGGATGGCTGTCGAATGTGTTGGACGAGCAGAAAGACATGATCTCCACGCCTCTCGATCTGGATCTGGATGCCATTGCATTGTACGAGCCTCCTGTCCCTGTTACGGAACCCGGAGAAGGCACGAGCCAGAAAGAACCGGAGAAGGATCTGAGAACCCGGATGGACAGCATCCTCCATGCCATCAAATAGTTTCAGACAGACGCTAGAAGAGGCCATTCGATACTTCTCCAAGTGGGGATATGAGAATCCGGCCATTCTCCTGAATTGGATCATGACCTTAAGGGGTGCGGCCGAGAAAGAAGCGGGGTCGCTTTCGGAGAAGCAAAAGAAAGTCTCCGACTCCCTGACCTCGATCTTCCGGCAGATGATTCAGAAAGGTCGGTTGATCGAACGGGCCAATCCGCATGTCTCGAAGGTCACGCTTCAAATGATCTCGCCATCCATGAGGTCGGAGCTTGACCGGAGAATCATGGCATCGGCGGATCTCATCAAGCTGAACCGGACAAAGGCCATAGAGGAAACATTGCAACGCTTCTCGGGGTGGTCAACATCGATCCCTCCGGGTGGATCAGGTGCGGTGGACAAAAGAGCCGTTTCGTCCCGCATTGCCAAGCCTCTTCAGGACCGGACATTTGAAGAGCGTCGGCTCGCCATCGATCAGGGCCACAAGCTCATCGCAAACGTGAACCATATCGTCGGAATCCAGTCCGGAGCCATTGCGGTCAAATGGCGGCATGTCCATCAGGCGGGATATGACGGACGGCCAGAGCATGAGGCACGAGACGGGCAGATATTCGTTCTGAAAGACTCATGGGCAAGAGAGAAGGGGTTGGTCAAGCGGGGAGAGAATCCTTGGTTTGACGACATTGATCAGCCAGCAACGGCTCCTTTTTGCAGATGTTGGGCGGAATACAAAATCAGCCTGTCCCAACTCCCGGAAGACTGCCTGACCGCCAAGGGGAAGAAAACACTGGAAGAGACGAGGATCGCCCATAATGCCCATTCATAAAGTCAAAGGTGGCTACAAATGGGGATCTCACGGGCATACCTACCCCACACGGGAAGGGGCCGAGAAACAAGCTGAGGCGGCTCATGCCAACGGTTTTCATGGGGATTCGTCCGAGTCTTTCATCACCATCGAGCCGAAGGAAGGCGAGTTCCTGACGCTTCCGATGAATGATTCCACTGCCTCCCCAAAGACCGAATTAGACATCGCCAAAGCCATCAAGTCAGGCGAGCTATCCTCCCCACAGCAATACGAGAATGTCGTCCTCTTCGATCTCCGGATCACCGGAACGGGACTGTCCAAACGTGATCATCCTGATGAATACGTCCTTCGCCCCGCCGAGAATTTCCTGACGCAGGAGTTCGTTGAACGGTGCAATGGTCTTCCGGTGATCTTTGAACACCCCGGAGAGTCAATTCTAACGACAGACGAATACCGGGAGAGGGCCATCGGCACGATCATCCTTCCATACATCAAGGAGGATGAGGTCAGGGGCATCGCCAAGATATTCGACATCGATGCGGCCAACCTGATGATGGAAACACATATTTCAACGTCTCCGGGAGTGGTTTTCAGGGACGACAAGGAATCGTTCTATATAGACGATCTGGACGGGGAACGAGTCCTCGTGGAGGGTGTCCCCTCCTATGTAGACCATCTTGCGATTTGCAAGTCGGGGGTGTGGGACAAAGGGGAAACACCAAACGGAGTGAATAGAGGAGAAATCACAATGCCAGAAGAAAAACCGAAAGAGGAAGTGAAAAAGGATTCAGAAGGATCGACTGTCGAGGAATTGCTCGGAAAGATCATGGAGCGCATGGACGCACAGGACAAGCGACTTGATGCCATGAGCAAGGAATCCCGTAAAGACGGAGACGGCGAGAATATGCCAACCGAGCAACTTGACGGGGCCAAGGG
>JAPTWQ010000015.1 GCA_028064945.1 Nitrospiraceae bacterium
GAATCCCCTGGATCCCTTCCTCCTCGACCCGCCGGACATATCTCCGGAATGTCCTTTCACTCATCCCCAGAATCCGGCCGGCCTCTTCCTGAGTCAGACATCCTTTCTTCCATTCATTCCAGGTATCGTCAAAACGCATCTTCCGGATCTCCTGTAGCACATTTGTTCGGTCCATTCTGGGTCCTCCTCGGACCCATTATGGAACCGGACAAGCCTTGCGCTACAAAACCGGACAGATTATGTGCTCCCTACACACCTAACCAGACTTCTTTGAAGTTCGGCGAATCTGTGCTAGAATAATCCCATGTTAAAAATCTCCTTATCAAGAATGCGATGTCTGACCTCCTTAATGGTAGGACTAATAATTTCTACTGTCCTGCTGAGTTCTTTTCAATCTTGTATTGCAGAAGAAATATTTCCGCAATTTGTGACGCACTCCGTTTCTCTGACACAAAGCCATGTGACCCTTCAGGAAGAGAGTGACTGTTCTCATCCTCTGCTTGATGTTCGGGGAATTCTCTCAACCCTGACATTGGGCGCCAACCTCGCCCCAAAGAAAGACGCTCCAATCCCCTATTCGTTGATACTTCTTGCCTTGTTGCTTTCTGTTGCCATGGAACGCCGTATTTTCCTGCCCGCACCCCCCGAAACAAGGTTTATTCATAGAAATCCTGTCCTTTTCAAACTTTCCAAAGTGCGCTTGCTGATTTAAAAACTATCCCTCCCAGATCTGCCTGACGGGGTTGCTTTCCTCGTATCTGTATCTAGGCAGATCCCCCTGATCTCAACCCTTGCATGTCAAATTTCTTCCGTACTGAACCAGATTGGACAAGTTTGCCGATCGGGTATTCGTTAGCCCGATCCTGACGCCATATGTGAAATATTATTTCAGGGAGTTCTTCCATGCCTGCTTTTCCGAGAGCATTCAAGAAGCTGGTCTTGTGTTCTTTGCTGTTCATCCCGACATTTCCCATGTTTTTTGGGGGCAGGGTGGAGGCATCACCGCAATTGACGTTGCAACAGGCCATCCAGACAGCCGTTCAGAATAACAAGGACCTGCAAACGGCCAGATATGTGGTGAATATCGCAACGGCCAGACTGATACAGGCCGGTATGTCTCCGAATCCCCGCCTTTCCTTTTCTGGCTACGATGCCATTTTTACCAACCAACCTGCTGAATACGAGCTAGGTGTCGGATTTACCCAAGACTTTCCTGTGGCGGGCCGAATTGCCCGTCAAAAGGATGTAGCCAAGGTGGATGTGGTCCGGGCTCGAGCGGAGATCCGACAGGCCAAGCTCAGATTGTCCAGTCAGGTGGCCGAAGTCTTTTATCGGATTCTTGTCCTGGACAGACAGATTCGTTTACGGGATCAGCTGATGCAGGTCGACCGGGAACTCCTCGACGCAAGCCGCAACCGTTTTCAGGTGGCCGAAGTTTCCGAACTGGACGTCAATACGGCGCAATTGGAGCTGGAACGCCTCCATCAGGAACGAATTCTCTTGAAAGCACAGAGATCCCGGATTTCCATTCGATTGAAGCAACTCTTGGGATTTGGCGCTGACAAGACGTTGCAGCTTGACGAGACCCTTCCTCCGGCCCCTGCACTGCCGAGCCTCGCAGAAGAGCAGCGCCGGGCACTCATACTGCGCCCAGACCTTCAGTCGGCACAACTGTCGATAGAACGCTCAAGGGCTCAGTTTGATCTGGCCAAAGCCCAGCGCTGGGAGGACTGGACTGCCGGCCTTGGCGTTTTTTCCGGACAGACCGTTTTTCCCAATGGCCTGGCCACAGGAAATGATGTCGGACCCAGTTTTGTTCTCACTATTCCACTCCCTCTCTGGAACAAAAATCAGGGCCGCATTGCTGAAGCGGTGGCGATGAACCGGCAAGCCTCCGCAGGGGTTCGGGCTCTGACGCTTCAGGTCCAGAATGAAGTCGCAGGGGCCTATTCCGAAACGAAACGTCTCCTATTTGCGGTGGATCGCTACCGAAACGGGATGCTCAAGTTGAGTGATCGCAACATGCTCCTTGCTCAAAAGGCCTATATGACAGGGCAGGTATCAATTCTCACGGCCGTTCAGGCCCAACGACAGCATGGAGACCAGCACATCGCCTACCTGAATACCATGGGACAATACCTGCAGGCTTGGGTGGCGTTACGCCGAGCTGTGGGCGAATACCTCGAATCTTTAAATCGTTCTGAAAATCACGACTCCGGAAGGGGGGAGCGGATTCATGAATAGTTCCTATCAGATCATCCGCAAAATCGCTTGCCGACTGATTCTCGCTCTTTTTGTCCTGTTTGCCGACTCCGGAATATTCTTTCCGGCTTGGGCCCATGGAGGGGAGAAAACCCCGGTCAATGGGGAAAATGGAGGAAGTGATCGACCCGTGCATTTGAGCCCCAAACAACAAAAAATTTTGGGCCTTTCCCTGGCATCCGCCAGTTATCGAAGAATGAAAGAAGTGTTGGTCTTGAACGGGACGGTGAGGTGGCTCCCCGACCGCCAGTCGGACGTGACACTGCGCATCAGTGGCCAGGTCACGTCCGTTTACGTCAGTTTGGGGGAGCGGGTGCACAAGGGCCAGCGTATGGTCAAGGTGGAGTCCAGGCTGATCGGCAACCCTCCCCCCAGCGTTGTCATTACCGCTCCCCTGCGCGGCGTCGTAGACGTGCGGAATATCGTTTTGGGGCAGGCGGTGGAACCCAATACGGTCCTTTTCCATATTGGCAATCCGACGCAAATGCTTGTTGTGGCCAGGGTCTACGAGGAAGACTTTGACAAAGTCCGCTTTGGGCAAGAAGCCGAGATCCGGGTTCTCGGCTACCCCGGCCAGGTCTTTCGAGGACGGGTAACTCTCGTTGGCCCACGCCTCAACCCCAAAAATCGCACCGGTTCGGTCTGGATCCAGGTGTCCAATCCAAAGGGACTTCTGAAGCCCAACATGTTCGCCCGCGTCAAGCTGATTGTGAAACAAGCCAAAAAAGTGCTCGTTGTACCCGATGCCGCCCTCCTGCTTGCCAACGGCAAGAAGTTTGTCTTTGTGAGCGCAGGTCCCGGCTCCTATCGGCGCATCCTTGTGCAAACCGGAATGAAGATGGACGGGTTTACGGAGGTTCTCTCCGGACTCTCTCCGGGACAAAAGGTGGTAACCCGGGGGAACCGCGAGATCTATACCATGTGGTTGGGTACGGGATTCTTGAAAGCGGAGGATTGAATCATGTTCAACCGCCTGATTGCCTGGTCCCTGAACAACCGCCCGATCGTTCTGGCGGTCACCCTGGTTTTATTCGTCTCGGGATGGTTTGCCCTCAAGAAGATG
>JAPTWQ010000104.1 GCA_028064945.1 Nitrospiraceae bacterium
GAGAAACAAAACTCCCAGAGCCGGATTCAGCTCCTTCAGAAAAGGCACGACGATGCGTGTATCTGCGTGGTTGACCCAGAGGTACCACAAACTCAGCAGAACCCCGGACATAATCTGGAGGGTAAACTTCTGCCAGGCGAGGAGGCCTTTGGACTGTTTTTTCAGGACCTTCAGGTAATCGTCCAGAAATCCGATGACACCATTGGCACCCAGTGCACCCAGAACCATCCAGACATACGGATCGGACAGGTCCGCCCACAGGAGGGTCGACACAAAAATCCCGAGGAGGATCAGGACCCCTCCCATCG
This sequence comes from Nitrospiraceae bacterium, assembly GCA_028064945.1. The sequence continues at coordinate 309 of JAPTWQ010000104.1, forward strand.
TCGGCGTCCCCTGTTTGGCCAAATGCGATTTGGGTCCGTCGTCCCGGACCTCCTGTCCGATCTGGAGCCGGCGAAGCCACTGAATCAGCCATGGTCCAAGGATAAGCAGCAGAACCATGGACGTGACGGTGGCATAGATGGCGCGGAAGGTGATATACCGGAAAATATTGAAGAAGGGATATTCCTGATGGAGATGAAACAACTGGTAGAGCATCAGGCCTCCCCACCAAACAAACGCGCTTCCTGTTCAAGATGCATGCCGCGTGAACCCTTGACCAGGACAACATCTCCCCTTCTCAGGGCGGGAAAAACGCCCTGTCCGGAATACGGTGGTCCCGAAAGACGGGTCAGTCTGGCCGCTTCGCCTTTGCCGGAAAGGTAGCCCTCGCGGAAGTCCTGGAAAAAATCACCCTTGTAGAAGATTGCAGAAAAGGGAGTTTCAGCGGCGATCAGGCCGGCTTTCCGGTGAAGACGGGAAGAATCCTCTCCCAACTCCAGCATGTCCCCGAGAACGGCGAGGAGTTTTCCCGGTCCGCCCCCGGCAAGGGACGCCTCTTTTTTCCAGACCTCGGTACACCACTGGAAAGCCCCTTGGAGGGAAAGGGGGTTGGAATTGTAATGATCGAGGAGAAGAAGCGCCCCCTCCGGCGTTCTTTTTTCTTGCATTCTTCCCGGGAGGGGGGCAAATTTTTCAAGGTGTTTCGCGCCTTCGGAAAGAGAGACTCCCAACGCATTTCCTGCAGCCAGTGCAAGGAGGGCATCCATGGCTAGAATGGAAGAGGGGGAAGGCATGCTCCAGGAAAAAGACTCCGGGCCCGTTGTCCCGGACAAGATCCATGTTCCCCCTTCTTCTTTCCGAAGGGTACCGCTCAGAATTGTGGATCCTTCCGGAACCGACCGGGATGCCCGTGCGGAATCTCCGGGGTCCGGGTCCAGTGCGACAAAGAAAAATCTTCTCTGCCGTTCCCGGAAGACCGGAGAGGCTGGATATCGGAACAGGAGGTCCAGGGGAAGAACGATCCCTCCCCCCGGGCGAACCCAGTTGAGCAGGTTTGATTTCTCTTTCCAGACGCCTTCGACCGAGCCCAGTGTCTCCAGATGTCCTTCTCCCACGGATGTCACGATGGAGACATCGGAAACCAGAACCGACGACAAGTATTCCATGTCGCCGGGCTTGCGGATTCCCACCTCGAGAACGGCGTCGCCATCTTTCTCTCCCCATTCCCAGAGCGTACGGGGAACTCCGATTTCATTATTCCAGTTCTGACGATTGGTGTGAGGACGCCTTCCTTCCCGGGACAGTACAAGGCAAAGCAGTTCCCGGGTCGTCGTTTTTCCGGCGGTCCCCGTGAGCGTCACCAGCCTCTTTCCCTCAGCGAATCGTTTCCGGACAATCGCTCGCGCCAGACCCTGAAGGGCCAGCCGCGTGTCCCCGACAATCAGAAGGGGACCCGAGGCCTCCACAGGGCGCGAGACCAATGCAGCCCGGGCTCCTTTCCGAAAGGCTTCCCCGACATAGTCATGCCCGTCGAACGTGTCTCCCGTCAAGGCCACAAACAGCATTCCGGGACGTAGATCTCGTGTATCCGTCGAAACACCGGCCAAAGGGGTGTCGTCGGGAAGCGCTGGACCCTCTTCTCGTGCGGATGTTTCCCGCAGAACAGATCCCTTGTCGAGCCAGAACGAAAGATCATCGGTCAACGGGAGATCTCCGCGAGGGCGAGACGGGCCATTTCCCGATCATCGAAGTGGATTTTTTCCTTTCCCAGGATCTGGTAGTTCTCGTGTCCTTTTCCGGCGATCACGACCGCATCCCCGGAGCGGGCCCGCCGAATGGCGTCAAAGATCGCCGATTTCCGGTCGGAAACTCGGACATAGGGGGTTCCCGTCTCCCGGAGTCCCGGCTCTATTTCATCCAGGATCGATTCCGGGTTTTCCGTTCTGGGATTGTCCGATGTCAGGACAACAAAATCGGAAAGACGGCCGGCGACGTTTCCCATGCGCGGCCGTTTCCCCCGATCCCGGTCCCCGCCGCAGCCGAAAACGGTGATGACCTTTCCCCGGGTCACCGGTCGAACGGCGGACAAAAGGTTCGAAAGAGCATCGTCCGTATGCGCATAGTCCACGATCACCGAAAATCCCGCCGGGCTGTCCACGCGTTCAAACCGTCCGGGAACACCGGAGAGAGAATGAATCCCTTCCGCGATTTTTTCCGTGGAAAGACCGAGCGCCTCCCCGCAGCCGACAGCGCCCAGGATATTCTGGAGGTTGTAGTGGCCGGACAAGGAGGAATCGATGGACATCTCTCCCCGGCTCGTCCGGAGAGTTCCCCGGATTCCCGACAGGCCGACGTCGACATGAATCGGCCGGATCATGGCATCCGCTCCCTCCCCATAGGTCAGGACACGACGCCCATCCCGTTCAAGCTCTTTCGCCAGTCTGGCCCCATACTCATCTCCCGTATGAACGACGGCCACCGGATGGGTTCCATCGGGATTTTCCCACATCAAAAGTTTTCGTTTCGCTTCAAAGTAGGCTTCCATCGTCCGGTGATAATCGAGATGATCCCGGGTCAGATTCGTAAAATGGACAACGGAAAAAATCGTTCCGGCCAGACGATCCTGATCGAGCGCGTGCGAGGAAACTTCCATCGAAACGGACTTCAGGCCGTTCTGGAGAGATTCCGCAAACAGGGATTGAATCCGTATGGCGCCGGGAGTTGTCTGCGGCGCTTCCGTCTCCCCATCCCCGACATCGAAGACGACAGTTCCGATCAGACCGCAGGGTAATCCTCCGGCACGGCACACAGAGCGCGTCAGGAAACTCGATGTGGTCTTCCCGTTTGTCCCTGTGACACCAATCACTTTCAGGGAAGACGAAGGGAAACCCCACCAGGAGGAAGCCAGCTGGCCAACCGACCGGGGAAGGTTCTCCACCAGAGACAGCCCGGCGGATTCCCGGATTCTGGAGGAGAGAAAGATGGCGACGCCGTTCTCGAGGT
>JAPTWQ010000006.1 GCA_028064945.1 Nitrospiraceae bacterium
AATTCCTGGGGGCCAGGCTTGTCTATGAACCGGCCCGGCAAGGGGAAGAGGTCTACGGTATGTTGTTCCGCGATAAAGGACAGCCCGTCATCGGGGTGAATTCGTCGAACCACATCCATCGGCAACGCTTTACTGTTGCCCACGAGATTGGGCATCTCCTACTGCACAAAGGAGATGAGTATATCGATACCCCCAAAGTGCATTACAGGGATGTTCTGTCCGGGCTCGCCATCGACAACGAGGAGATAGAGGCAAATGGTTTTGCGGCGGAACTTCTGATGCCGAGGGAGTTCCTGGAGAAGTCTCTTCAGGTGATTGGCAGAAAAAAAATGGATGATCCCCACAAGATCATTGAGAAATTATCGAAGGAATACAAAGTCAGTCCTCAGACGGCTGAGTTCCGGTTAAAGAATCTGGGGGTATTTTCGCCGGAATGAGTGAGTATTTATGTGAAATTTTGAAGAAGGGATGATCTCTATGACATTTTTCCGGTGGACGGCGTTATGCATGAAAACCGTCTGCCTTCCATGTCATCTGAAGAAAACCGGACTCACCACGATTATAGTGGGAAGCTGGCTCTCCGCTTTCAATCAGGGTACGAACATTCTTTCCCAGCAGTTTAGCCACGGGATATGGGTCAAAATCCTGCTGAATTATCTGACTCCGTTTGTTGTGGCCAATATCGGTCTTCTTTCCCGCTCACACCCTTCCGAAGCAACCGATGACCAGCAATAAGGTCACGACTGGAATGGCAGATCTTTCTCCTCTAGAGAACAACATCGAACGATTCTGTCTCAATCTTTCAGCCCGATGATAATCCGATGGTTCCCTCCTAAGGGGTGAAGGTTGGTATTTTGGTCGACACAAACCTTCTTACCATGGCCCTTGTAGGTTAACCGGGCCCCATTTGCGCGTACCGACCTTCGGGAAGTATTTTTGCTTCACCCATCGCTCTCCCTTGTTCGGGTGACGACGTCTGGCCCATCTCCACAACATTTGATAGATGTGGGGGTCGATCCATCCGAAGGTCTTCTTGGCCACGATGTTTCGGTGAATTAGACCATCCCCGGATGATCGCATTCAGCGTTTCGATCAGCTCCTCCTGGCGTGTGATTTTCGATTTCCCGATGATGTTCCAGACTTTCGACAGGAAGTGCTTGACGTTCTTTTTCGACGGGGTAATAAGGAGCTTCTCCCCGTACTTTCTGACTTCCTGGCACAGAAAAACGAAGCCGTCCGTGATGTGCACGATGCGGGCTTCTCCTCCGCGAACTCCAATCCTCGTTCCTTCAGGAACTCTTCGATAAGGGTCGGACTTTCTTCTCCAGAAGCTCTTTTGACCCTCCCGTGACGATGAAATCATCGGCAATTCTCACTAAATGAACTTTGTCCTTCTGTGTGAACTCCTGATTCAGAATATCTTCGAGCCCATCCAGTGCGACATTGGTCGCAAGGGGTGAAACAATCCCACCTTGCGGAGTTCCCTTTAATGTCGGGTGCAGCTGTCGCTGATTGATATACCCGGCCGTGAGCCACTTCCGGAGCAGAGCTTTGTCCATTGGGATATGCTCGAGCATCCAGTCGTGCGAGAAATTGTCGAAATAGCCGGTAATGTCGCCTTCCAGCTTCACCGAGTCCTCGACCCTCGTTTTCCAGATGATCGGAATTCTCTGTCCATATGGCAATATCTTGTTTCGCCGTCAGCATTTCATCCCGATTGGTAGTGAGCAGGCACTGTAATATCCTTGGCTGAACTGGTCGTGCGAACGGCAAGCTTTCGGACCTCTTCCGCAACCACAGCGGACCCAAGCCCCTGGGCTCCGGCTCTGGCGGCTTCAATGGCCGCGTTCAGGGCGAGAAGATTGGTCTGATCAGCAATCTCCCGGATTATCTGGATGATACCACTGAACTCTCCGGCACGACCGGCCTGTTTCTCGATCAGGCCGGTTGTATCCCGGTCGCGGCCTCCTATATTCCCCATCACTCCCACAAGGTGCTGCAGCTCTTTCCGATGACGCTCCATCTCCAACACCGTTTCCGATAACGCCTCCAGGGCTGTCTTGAAATCATCGGCAAGTCCTGAAACGGATCCATGAAACGTTTCCAGGGTCTCGAAGAGGTTATCATGGAGTATGGTAAGGGAACGAAACCAGGAAAGCTCCTCCGTCAATCTGGCTTTTTTTCTTTCAAAATAGTGATTTCTTCGTGCAGACCCTGAGTTTCCATGTCCAGGGAATCTTTTATTCCGTCACCGGATGTCCGGGAGATCTCCCGGTTTTCTGCCCTTTTCGGGGATTCCCCAAAAATTCTGGCGCTCCTTCTTATGGGTTTCTTTCTGGGATATTCCCTTTTAGGAATTCTCCTCAAACCACTTTTTCTCAAGGCATTTCCGGAGGGCGAGTCTGGCCCGGTACATTCTCACGCCGCCATTGGTCGTGGACAGACCCAGCTCCTGACAGACCTCCTCCATGGACTTTTCCTCGAGGACCTTCAAAAGAAAGACACGGGAAAGGCCAGGGGAAAGTCCTTTCATACACTCCCCAAAGATTTTCCAGAACTGCCAGTTTTCAAGGGATAGCTCCGGTTGACCCCAGTCCGAGGGAGGATGGCTCCACTTTCCATTTCCCAGAAAGTCTCTGGGGAATCCCTCCTCGTCTTCAAAATCTTCGACCACCAGATAGCGGGATTCGCGGCGGAAATGGTCGGCAATCTTGTGCTTCAGGATGCCGAAAAGCCATGTCTTTTCAGAGGATTGTCCGGAAAAGTTCTGTCGTGATCGGAGGGCCGACGTGAAGGTCTCCTGAACGGCATCTTCGGCATCCGATTCACGCCCAAGAAGAGAGAGGGCATAGCGGTACAGCTCATCTCCGTATCTCTCGATCCATTTCTCGGGATCGATCCCATTCATTTGTGACCCTCATCATCCAAGGCCCGACGGATCCGTTCCTTGGCATCTTCCGGGAGAGTCTTCTTTGTGTTATCCCCAGAGGGAGGACTCTGAATGTAGTTTTCCATGGCCCGGTTGAGAAATCGGATCTGTTTGTCGAAGCGGCTGCAGGCTTCGCAAAAAAGGAGATGGATCCTGAGCATCATTTTTTGTCGAATGGACAGCTTTTGATCCTGACCGAGAGAGATCAATTCGCTCATATCCTTGCAAGACATCATGGACTTTCCCATCTTCCGGCCCTTTCCGATTGACGTTCCCCCCGTATGAGAACCTCCTAGAAATCCAAGATCGATATGTTTACGGGTCTTTATAATCAACCACCTCGATAAGCGTCTCTTTCATGAAAGGGGATTTAAATATAAATCCCATCCTATTGTAAATAAGTCCGGGGACGCCAATGTCGGTAACAAAAACTCGACCGGCCACCTGGCGTCCCTGCAGGGAGAGTAAGCCCGATTTAGGGAGGGCCAGCGCAAGAGTCGCCGTAGCCCTGACACAAGGATCGAGAATGATCCCTTGCGTGGTCTCGAACCCCGATGGAACATCGAGGGAAAAAACAGGAATGCCAGCCGAGTTGATGGCATGAATGGCTCGACCGATCGCGCCCCGCGGGGGCTGAATGAGACCATACCCGACGAGGGCATCAATGATGCCTGTCGCCGTCGAAATTCTCTGTTTGAGAATGTCCGGACCCTTCCCGTTCCAGTGTTCGACATCGATTCCCATGGCCTGGAGGCTCCGCATCTGGTGGAGCGGTGCAGGTTTCATCCTAAGCGTATCTCCCACGAAGATCACTGAAACGGCAGCCCCGCGGTTTCTGAGATGGCGGGCCGCCGTCATTCCCCCTCCCCCGTTGTTGCCTCCTCCCGACAGGACGAGGATCGGGCCGTGATGAACCTTCTCTCCCAGCAAGGACTGGGTCAGGGTAGCCAGAGAATATCCCGCAAGTTCCATCATCTGGAGAAGGTCGATCCCCAGATCCTCGAGCATCATCCGGTCGACCTCTCGCATCTGATCGGAAGAAAGGGTGGGCAGGCGGGATCCCGGGATTTTTAGGATGTTTTTGGGCATCACTTCGTTCTCCGATATGAAGGCATCTCATTGCGCAGCCAGGCATGATAGCGTCCGACCCATTGAAGGAGGGTCGGAGAAATATGGGCCCGGCGCCACACTCCGGCAGCATACTTGCTGGACTCTGACCATGTGGGGTAGATATGGACAGTCGAAAGGATCTTCCCCAGGCCCAGTCCATGCGACATTGCCAGCACGAATTCTGCCAGAAGGTCTCCGGCCCGTTCTCCCACGATGGTGACCCCCAAAATCCGGTCACTTCCTGGAACCGTGAGAATCTTGATAAATCCCGACTCCGCCGAGTCGGCAATCGCCCTGTCAAGTTCACGAAACTCGAAGCGCGTGAGTTCGTAGGGGGTCTTCTTTTCTTGGGCCTCCTGCTCGCAAAGGCCGACCCGAGCCACCTCCGGATCGGTGAAGGTGCACCAGGGAATGGCCTTATAGTTGGGACGAAAGAGCTTGATGTCGCCAAAAAGGGCGTTGACGGAGGCATACCAGGCCTGATGGGCAGCGGCATGGGTAAACTGGTAGGGTCCGGCCACATCACCACAGGCATAGATATTGGGAAAGTTGGTCTGGAGCCAACCGTTGGTCTCGATCGTTCCATCCTGCCCAAGGGAGATTCCGAGTTCCTCAAGGCCGTAACCGGAGGTTCTGGGAACGCGTCCCAGGGACAAGAGGAGGGCGTCGAAGGGAAGGGCCCTCTCCTCTGAGCCTTTTTCCACAACCAGATGTTGCGTATCCGCGCCGGCTTCAGCGCGAAGGGCCCGGCTTCCGGTCAAGACCTCAATTCCTTCATGGGACAGTGTCTTCTCGAGAAGCTCTGAAACGTCAGGGTCTTCTTTTTTCAGAAGGCGCCTCCCCCGTTCCACGAGGGTAACGGAGCTCCCCAGGCGCGAAAAGGCCTGTCCGAGTTCGCAACCGATGGGACCTCCTCCCAGGATCACCAGCTTCCGGGGAAGATCCGGGATGGACCAGATCGTGTCCGAGGTGTACCAATGCACGGACTCAAGTCCAGGTAGGTCGGGAACTTTGGGGCTGGCCCCGGCGGCAATGACGATGGATCGGGTGGAAAGAGTTCGTCCGTCGACTTCGACCGTCCAGGGTGAGGTGATCCGGCCCCTTCCCTGAAGGACCTCCACGCCCATGTTCTCGTAGCGCTCCCTTGAATCGTGCGGCTCGACCTTGGCAATGACGGAGCGAACGCGGGCCATGATGTCTTTAAAATCAAAGAAAACTTCTGCACGCGCGACTCCGAGAGCCGCAGCTTTGCGAATCTGGTGCACGAATTTGGCGCTCCGGATCAGCGCCTTGGAGGGAACGCAGCCGGTGTTGATGCAGTCTCCCCCCATGGCGGAGGCCTCGATCAGTGTGACTTTTGCCTTGACGGCGGCCGCAATATAAGAGGACACCAGACCGGCAGAGCCGGCCCCGATGACGATGATATTTCTGTCAAATCTTCGGGGTTTTATGAACTTTTTGCTGATTCTTTTTTCTTGGAGAGTCCGGACGGTTTTGCGCGCGACCCAGGGGAAAAGCCCCAGAAGAGCAAAGGAGGCCAGAGTTCCAAGAGAAAGATGAGCTTTCTGAGTGGCCATGGCTCCGAAAACGACGCCTGTGTGCACAAAGAGTATGGTGGCGGGCAACATGCCGATCTGGCTTACCAGATAAAAGGATCGAGTGGGAAGATGGGTGAGTCCCATGAGAATATTCACCAGGAAAAAGGGGACAATAGGGATCATCCTGAGGGAAAACAGGAACAGGACTCCGTTTTCCTGAAGTCCCTCCTGGAGGCTTTCAAGGTGCTCCCCATAACGGTGTTCGACCCACTCCCTGAAAAAATGACGGGTCAGAAGAAAGGCCACGGTCGCCCCGATGGTCGAGGCAAATGAGGCCAGGACGGTGCCGGTCCACAGACCAAAAAGGGCTCCGGCGGCGAGGGACATCGGGATGTGAGGAACCAGTGGAAAAGCGGCAACAATAAGGTAGAGAAAGAAAAAGATCGTGGCCCCCATCAGGGGGTTGGTGTGTATGGTTGCCATCAGATGACTTTGGGTGGAGGCGAGAGAGTTCAAGGTAAAGTAACGCGCTAGATGCATCTCGAAGAAAATGAAAAGGAACAGAACCAGCCCAAGGACTCCGACCCACCGGAGGTTATTCATAAGCTTTTTCTTCCGCGGAGCCGTCGGTGTCGGCCAGTTCACTGCACGAACTCCCGCAGGAAAAACAACTATAGCAGCGGTGGTGCTTGAGGCGGACCGGTTCAGCAAGACTTTCTGTGAGGGTGGCACCCATATCGAAGTCCGAATCATCGTCGACAAGGGTACAGGCATAGACGCGCATCTGGCCGGCGACCTTGGTCACCATCCGACTTTTTGAACACATGAAGGACTTTCTTGATGCCTCGGTCGGGTAACTTTCCATACAGCTTTGCGAGATTTGAGGAGTGGAGACTGCCGTTCCCGGAGGATGGAGCTCAGGGAATTCAATCCGGGGAATCTCCCCGGGCAATCCTTCGGAGAGGAGAAGCCTTTCAAATCCAGAAGCCCGCACCTCAAAAGTCTCATCGGTCATACGGCAGGCGATCGACACATGAAACCCCGCATCCTTGAGAATATGGAGTCCCTCCAGAGCCCGTTTCAGCATTCCTTGCCCTCGCTCCCTGTCGTGGACCTTTGGATCGTAATGATCGAGGCTGATCCGAAAGGAAAGCGGGTGAGGGGCATTCTTCAAGGGGAGAATCTCTCCTACACGGCGGATCAGGGGGTCGGTCCCGTTGGTCAGGACGAGACACGGACGAAACCTCAGGGCATAGTCGAGAATGGGGATCAGATCCTTTGCGACAAAGGGCTCACCCCCGGTGAAGGAGAATTGCCGGACCCCCAGTTTGAGGGCCTCATCGATGAATGGCCGGGCCTCATCAAAACGGAGGAGGCCGACCCGGTCGTCTCCTGGCCGGGACCCTTCAAGACAGGAGGGGCAAGAGAGATTGCAGGCGGTCCCTGTGTGAAACCACACCTCCTCCAGTCGCCGGCATTCAATTGAACCTCGTTCCGCTCCATCGGGAGTTCTTGTCCAGGCGCTGCTCCGGACCTTCTCTGCCATAACAAAAAGCTCCATGTTTTAGTCCTCCCTCAGCAACACGCCCCTGCCATTTTGTCGGGTCTGTTCCCGGTGGTGTCAAAGGGGATCGTGGTGCCGCATCCCGGAAAGATCCCGAAGTGGCGGCTGAAGTCACCCGAAAATTCGAAGTGATCACGGAATCGGGTGTCGTGAAGGATCCGCCAGGTATTCCCGCAGACGGGAAGATGGCGGCCCGTTTCGAAGAGGTGATGTCGGTCGAGCCGGAAGGAGTGGGGGAGGTGGGGGAGGGTCCCCCGGTAAAGGACAGTTTGCCCATAATCTTCACAGGCACTTTCAAGTTCCTGAAGTTTGAAGAGTCGATAGGTGGCGGAGAAAAATCGGATGTGACCGGTTCGGGCGATGACCTCTGAGTCACCGATCGAAAGAGGACGGTCGGATACAAGGCGAGGGTCGACAAAGCCATTTTCCCGGACAATGCGCAGGAAGTCATTCCAGTAAAGCGCACCGGAGAGGCATTCCCCATAGAGGACCGGATCCTTGGAAAGATCTTCCGGCATCCTTCGATCGGCATACACATCCGAAAAATACATCTCTCCCCCCGGTTTCAGAACCCGGAAAACCTCTTCGAAGACCTGGGACTTGTTTACGACGAGATTGACGACGCAATTGGAGACGACGACATCGACACAGCCATCTGGGAGGTGCAGTGCATCAAGGGACTCAATGTCCCCGGATAAAAAGGACACATTGCTTTTCGCGTAGCCAAAGGCGATCCGGTGGAATTCCTGGTGGCGTCGGGCGACATCGAGCTGTTCCTCCGTCATGTCCACTCCGGTCACTCGCCCATGTTCCCCCACCAGCCCTGAGAGGAGATAGACATCCCGACCGGCCCCGCATCCCAGGTCCAAAACGGTCAGGCCCTCCAGGGCTTCCGGGAGAACCAGTCCACAGCCGTAATACCGGGACAGGACGTCGTCATGGATCTGACCCAGGATCGGCTTCACATACTCGGGAAGGGCTTCCTCGGTACAACACGCATTGGTTTTGAGATCCGAAGATCCCCTCAGAACTTTTCCGTAATACTCCTGGACAGCTCCTTTCATCGCAAAATCTCCTTATTTTTGAGGTCTAAAGGTTTGAAGAGGGTGATTGTAAAGGACCGCCAGACGGTGAGGCGGGATCCCCAGGGCAAAGGCCGTGGCAAGAAGTCGATTGTTCCAAGTCCTCCGCCACCATCCCTCGCGATCCCATTTTCGAGGGTCGACAAGGATCACCTCCTTGAGGTCGATGAATCTCCCTTGTTGCCGAAGCTTCCGGACGAGGGGAACCTCTTCGAACAATGGCCACTCGGGGAATCCCCCGCTTTGGTGGTAGGCCTTTTGGCTCATGAAGATTCCCTGGTCCCCATAAGGAGTCCCCCATCGAACCCGAAGGGCGATGGCTCTCTCCAGAAGCGATGCCGGCCAGGGCCTCGGGCCCGCAAAACGAAAACGAAAGAATCCTCCTATGGCTCCTCTGCTCTTGAAGGCCTGGTCGATGGCGGCCAGGGGATTTCCAGAAAACCGGGCATCCGCATGAAGAAACCAGAGGACCTCAGCCGTCGCCCTTGCGGCCCCCGTCCGGAGCTGGACCCCCCGGCAAGGGGGAGAGGTCAGATAGTCTGCTTCATACTTTTGGCATAATTCCTGGCATTCGGAAGAAGCTGCCGCATCGACCACGAAAATTTCCTTGATGCCGCTTCCGAAGGATCGAAGCTCCGGCAGCAGGCGACCAAGACGGACCTCGTCGTGGAAGCAGGGGATAATGACGCTTATATGGATCGGAGTATCCACACCAAAATCTCTGCAAGAATCGCCGAGGCCGGGACCGTGAACACCCATGCCGCGGCCATCGACCGGACGGTGCCCCAGATAATCCCCCCCTCCTTTCCGGAGGCTCCGGATCCCAGGATCGCGCCGGCCGAAACGTGGGTCGTCGAGACTGGAAGCCCCAGGGGGCTGGCTCCGATCACGAGGAGGGTCGAGACCGCGTTGGCCAGAAGCCCCTGATGACGGTCCATTTTTGCGATCTTAAAGCTCATCACTGTCGTCACCCGTTTTCCTCCGTACCAGCTCCCTGCGCCGATGGCGAGCGCGGAGACGAGAAAAAGGGGGGAGGTGGGAAGGTTCTCTCCCGCAGGCATCGCCAGCAGGGCCACGGCGACGAACTTCGGCGTGTCATTGAGACCCCGGGCAAAGGAGAGAAGTCCTCCCGAAATCCAGTGCAGGGGACCAGATCCGATCCTGAAGCCGGCGTTGGCCGATGCTGGCCGGGAGTCGTCCGGACAGACGAAGCAGGTTTCCGTTCGTTCCAGTAGGGCCGTTCCGGGAGTTCCCGGGATCCGTTCGGGAACAGGAAAAAGGCAGATCTTGAACCCTCCCGAAGATTCTTCTGGCTTCGGGAAGATTCCCGTCGCCAAAAATGCCATGAATCCGGCGAGAAATGGGCTGAGGAGGAGAGGGAGCAGAACGGTTTTGGCGGCATGATCCCAGGAGAGAGATTCCATCCCCACGGTTGCCGCCCCCGCTCCGAGGAGCCCTCCAAGGATGGCGTGGGTGGTCGAGACCGGCCATCCCACAAGGGAGGAAAGAAGCACCCACCCCGTTGCGGAGGCGATGACGGCGATGCTTGCAACATCTGGAAGAGATGTTCCACTTTTGGTGAGGCCGGTTGTGATGTTGTGAAGAACAGCCCCTCCCCAGAGGATGCCGCTCATGCTCCCCAAGCTCGTCCAGACCGCTCCCCATCCGATGGCTCCCGGAAGGGAGGACTCTCCCGATCCCGCAAGCGTCGCGATCCCCTTCGAGACATCGTTCGTTCCGTTTGCAAACCCGAGAATGAAAAGAAGAAAAAGACCCAGGAGCGTCAGTGCCGATGGTTCCATAGGTCGTCTCCAGGGAGTAAGTGGGTCGATGGGGTTTCCAGCAGTTGGCAGGCCAGATTTCTGAAGGCCTGCCGTGAGCTGCGGGGGTCTTTTTCCAGTGCCAATATTGCTCTTTCAAGATCCTCGGCATGGTCGATATCGAATCCTTCGGAGAGAAGAATTACATCCATTCCCGTTGACCGGCAGGCATTCCGGAGCATGGTTCCGAGGCACTCCGTGCTCCAGGGAAGGATGGAGAGATCGGGCCAGGGGACCCGGCTCGCCATGAGGACAACCCCTCCGTCCGTCGCCGGTGACAGGACGACGTCGTGATGGCCGAGGGCCTTTCGGACCTCTTCAAAGTCCCGTTTTTCAAGAGCTGGTGCATCGCTTCCCATATAGACAATCCTTGCATAACCTTCTCCTCTCAATTTCTGGTCCAGGGTGTTGATCCTTTGGCCAAGATTTCCTTTTCCCTGAGGAATCACGCGGACCCCCTTGATCAAACTCTCGGCCCAGGAGCGGTCTTCTGGACGGGCGGGAGAGATGACAACCGGTCCCGGCCAGCCCTGAAGGTCTTCAAGAGCACATTCAAGCAGTGCATAGGCCACCTGTAGAGCTCCCTGGGGACTCAGGTGGGCACTCAGACGCTGCTTTCCGATGCCGAGGGACGGACGCTTGCAGACAAGAACGAGGACAGCCCCTGTCACCCCTCCTCTCCGGAAATTTTGCAGAAACCCTGCGGCGGAATGGCGAGAGCCGCATTGAATTTGCTCGACATGTTTTGGAAGGCGATCAGTCCCGTGAGATGAACCAGTCCATTCTCGTCGAAATCCCGGCGGAGACTATCGAACAGCGTATCGTCGACGCGGGTCCGGCTGTCGGTCATGGCTTCGGCGTAGGCCAGCACACGTCGTTCCAGATCGTTAAAGAGGGTTGATTCTCTCCAGCGGGAGAGTTCCTGAAGCTTCTTTTCCATCGCCCCGTTTTCGTCGAGGTAGCCTGCTCCGTTGATATCGACACAAAAGGAGCAGTCGTTGATCTGGGAAACCCGCACGCAGACCAGGGCCCGGAGATCCGGGGAGAGGGAGGTTTTTCGTCGGGCCAGTTGCCCGAAAAGGAAGGCCACCCCCAAGAAAAGACCGGGATGCCGCCCCCAGATCAGTCCGGGAAGCAGAACCTGGCCGTAGTGGCGCTTCTGGAGCCAATAAACGGGTTTCAGCCACCAGGGAGATTGTTCGGGGGCAATCGGTGGGATGCGCACATCGTCTCCTGTTTAAAAGTGAGAGGCCGAAGCTCCGGATAGTGATTCGTGGGAAATGGCTTCGACCTCGACGGTGTGATCCTTTCCTTCCCAGCGTTTTTCTCCGGTCCAGAAAAAGGTAAATTGAATCGGGTCCAGCTGGGACGGGTGAATGGGAATATCGACATAGAAGATATTGAGGCTGGTCGCTGCGGCCTCCCTGTCGACAGCAAAGGCCCATCCGTCGGCCGAGAAATGAAGGGTGAAGGGAGACGGAACCTGGATACGGAGAATTTTCCCGGGTCTGACCCTGCGGACCTGCCGGTTGGGTTTCCAGATCTCGAGTTCACTGCGGCCCTTTTTACCAGGGAGGGAGAGATATCGGTCCGCGACAGGATCCAGCAGATCAAAGACACGGCCATCATGGGCGGAGCGCAAAAGACGGATATATTCGGCATGGGCCCAGGCGAGAGGCATGGCGGCCCCTGTGGGTTTTCCCGGAAAACAGTTTCGAAAGGGGCGTTCCTGACCGTCCCAGACCTGCTCGGGCAAGAGCCCGGCGGCGCTTGCAAATCCCTCCATTGCCCGAATAAAGGGGCGAGGGTCTCTCCCGGCCGCAAGCTCATAATGGCCGCGTTCCCCTGTCAGGAGAGGCCAGGCCCGGCCTTGGCCCCATCCCAGATAGGGCCCTCCGTCCTCCCTCTGACCGTAGCCGTCGTGGTTGTAACGTCGCCAACAGGGGCCAGCCGGAGTTTCGACCTTCAAGACTTCGTCAATGACTTTGACCGAGTCTACGATCAGGGGATCCTGGGCGTTCCTGATTCCATATCGGACTAGCTCCAGGAATCCGCCATCGACGATCTCCCGGGCCGGATACCGGAAGGGTTCGCCGGGAGGCTGGTTCGCGAGGGTCAGCACAGCCTCCTCCGGATCTTCGGAAGGAGAGAGGTCTCCCGGGTCGACCGGAAGGATCCGGATATAATGTTGAGGGATCTCCGGAACAAGAGTTCCTTTTCTTGTGACGGTCCAGTCCTCGATATGGGATTCGAGAAAATCGGCATAGTCTTCAATAAAGATCGCCAGGGCCCCCTCTCCCCGGAGCCGGGCCCATTGGGCCGCGCAAATGAGGGCCGCGATCATGGCCGCCAGAGTGGAAGGAGAATATCCGCTGGCCTCCTCCCATCGGTCCTGCTGTGTGGCGGGACCATTGATGATCATGTACCGGACGGCCTTCATCACCAGGGGGTAGGGGTCGAAGTCCTTGAGGGCCTTGGCTTGTCGAAGACGCCAGGCCAGGATCACGGGATGGGCGACTCCATCGAGCTGGATCCCTGTCCAGTAGGGACGGCCATCCACCCAGAAGTTCTGATGGAATCCCCCGTCGGGAAGCTGGGAGGCGGCCAGGTAGACGAGCGCGCGGTAGGGTGTCTCAATATCTCCGCTGGCAAGAAGCCCCAGGGCGCTGTGGCAAAGATCCCGGGTCCAGACCAGATGATATCCTCCCAGACCCGCAAGGTCGTCGTGATGGTCACCCCAGGGGATGCTCTGGGAAGCGATCATCGCACCAGGAAAGATCTTGTCCTCATGGGCCAAAAGAATATTATGGCTGATGCGGTAGAGGCAGCCTCCATCCCCAGCCTGTTCCTGAAGAGGAAAAATTCCTCCGCAGATCCGGTGCCACTGTTTCAGAAAACGGTCTTTCTGCGCGGGGAAGGGGATCCCCAACGACTGAAGGAGTGTGGAAATGGCCGCATGGCGGCCCCAACCGAAGCCAAGTCCGATGGTAAATGGCTCGCCTGGCGCAAAGGGGATTTCCGCGATCGCAGCTACATTGCCGTTTTCAGCACGGTCAAAAGACCACCGGAGAGTTTTGTGTCGGGACAGGTCGGTCCATCCATCGCTTGTTCCCACGTAGCCGCAGGAGACCTTCCGGAAGGGCAGGGTCCCACCGAGGGCCAAAAAGGTCCCGTTCCTGTGGGCCAGAATGATCTCCCGGCCGGACACGCTGATCCTTTCCGCGGTATTTCCCCATCCGCCCACGTCAAGGTGGGGCGCCAGGAGAATGTAAAGATTCATGATGGAAATAAGTTCAGGATCTCCCTCAAGACGGGCATTCATAAGGAGACAGGGAAGGTGGGGGTCCCCGATAATCTCTTTGAATAAACGGTAGCGGCCATCGGGATCTTCCGAAATGACCGAAAATCCCAGCGTGTGGTCGTCTATGTAGGAGGTGTGTGAAATAAGATCTTTTCGTTCCTCATGAAAAAAGGTTCCGTCAGAAAAGAGAAACTGAAGATCCCGGATCTGTGGCCGGTCCACGGTCGGATAATAGATTTCGTTGATGATTCCGTGGGAGAGGGTATACCAGAGGTTCGACGCGGTGTTGTAGGCCGTGCCGATGCCGTCCTTCCGGCTGGAAGTCCAACGGGGGGGGAGGCCGGGATGTCCCCAGGCGTCCCCCCTCATGTCATGCTTTCTGTCTTCCATCTGAGATCTCCACGGTAGAAAAATCTAACCAAAGTAATAGTGAAAGCCGACAAAGAAGTTCATGAACCCGTTGACTGCCGGGATTTCCGGGGCATTGACGAAGACGACCAGGGGATTCCACTGGAGGCTCAGGGCAAGATCCGGAATCTCGCTGTAAATCTTCTCGATCCCGAATCCGGACGAGAGCTGGAGGGTCGTCGGATACGAGGACGGATTGGTCGAGACGGCTGGCGTGGCCGTTAGATCAAGATAAAAGATCGTGAAGCGCCGCTCGACAAGCGTCACCATCCCCTCCGCATTGAAGGCGACCAGGGACGCCCCGGGCTTTCCCGGGTGATACCCCATCCCCAGGCCCGCATCCAGACCAAATCGGGAGGTTACCCAATCGCGCAGGCTGATGAAGTATTCAGGAATGCTGGGAAACTCGCCGGGATCCCAGGCAAGCCCGATGCCCGGCTTGCCGAGGTCGACAAAGCTGTCCGGGGAGGCAATGTCCGCTCCCCAGGCCCGGTTATTCTGATTCGCACACAGGATCAGGGACAACATAAAAGCCACAGGAAGAGTCGCGAATCGTATCCTTATAAAAATGGCTTGCCCCCTTACCAGACAACCCCATACTTCTCCTCGAGCCACAAATCCGGGAAGATTGCCCGATCGAGAGAGGCCCCCCGAAGATCGGCGCCCCGGAAATTTGCCCCATTGAAGTTGGCCTCCCGCATGTTGGCCTGGACGAGAAAGGCCTCTCCGAAATCAGCGTTCTGAAAGTCTCCCTTTTCCAGGACGCTCTCCCGGAGACGGGCTCCCGAAAACCGGGCTCCCTCTCCCCGTGATCCCATCCGGCTGCCCGTAAGATCCGCCAAAGTGAGGTCGGCCCGGGTAAAGTCGGCCAAGCCGAAGGCTCCTGTTAGATCGGCATTTTCAAGTTCGCAACCTTCGAGGACAGCCCCGTCGAGATCCGCGCATTTCAGGTTGGACCGGTCGAGACGGGCACAGGAGACCTGGGCCTTCACGAGCCGAGAGCATTCGAGGGTGGATTCCCGGAGATCGGCGCACACAAGCGATGCTCCCTCAAAATTGGCTCCCTTGAAAGCGCCTCCCCGAAGATTGGACTTATCAAGATTGGCATTCCTCAGGTCGGCTCCGTTCAGAGGAATTCCGCTTTTCACCGCCGCTTCCACCGTCGGACGGATTTGCTCATCGTCAGACTGAAACAGGATATCTCCTTCGGTATTTCGGATAATTGCCATGGACACGACTCCCTTTTCAGAAGGTGATCACCTGGTAGCCTTCAGACAAATAGGTCCGGAGGCTCGGGTGATGGTCGAATTCGTCGATGAGAGCCATCCCTAGGCCCGCGATTTCCGCCTCGACTCCAAAGGCGCCCGCACAAAATCGGCAGACCCCCGCGACATTCTCCCGGACCGCC
>JAPTWQ010000080.1 GCA_028064945.1 Nitrospiraceae bacterium
ACCTGGCCAATACCGCTGTCCAGCGTTTGGGTCAGCTAAAAATGGATCGCAGCAAGAAATATGAAACCGCCCGATCGGCGCTGGGGAACCCGGAACTATCGACCGAACCGATGGTCAAAAACTTCGTGGATCGTATGACCAAAGAGAATGTATCAGTGGGAGATGCCAAAAAGCTGGATTTCTCGAAGTCGAGTCTTGGATACGACGAAGGACTTCCCCAGATCGAAAACGCTCATAAACTCTTCCGATCCGCTTGGCAGAAGAAAAATATTGGGTTGCAGGACGCCATTGTCTTGAAGCACCAGGTTGGGAATCTCCTCGATTCCACAAAACCCGGATCTCGCGCATATGCGGTCCTTACAGATCTCACAAAGGGTGTCGACAAGGTGCTCAAGCAACATCCGGAATATAGAAAAATGAGCCTGGAGTATGCAGCACAGTCCAAATATATTGACCAGCTTGAGAAGGCTTTTTCCTTGAAGTCCGGGAAGCGACAGAACATCCAGACGATCTTGACCAAGATGCATACCCACTCCAAACGAAAAAACGAATTTTCCCGGGATCTAATAGATAAGCTGGACCCAAGTGGGGATCTCCAAGCCCAAATGCGCGGCATGATGATGAAGCCCGCTTTTCGGCATGGGATGTCCGGGACATGGATCGGTCCAAGCATTGGTCTCGATGTGGGAGGGGCAGGCCTCGCTCATTCGGCGCTCCCCTTGGCCGGTCTTCTTCCTTTTCTCTCCACATCGCCAAGGCTTGTTGGGGAAGCTGGAAATCTGGCGGGAAAAGCTGGAAGAGCAGTAAAGGCCTTGTCAGATCGGTCCAATATTCCTGCCTCGGCGCTGGGAGCGCTACTCAATGCAGAAGGGAATAATTCAAATGGCCAATAACCCACTCCGCATTGTATTTCTCACGAAAGACGGAACCTATCTCCCTTTTGCGGTCCGGTGCCTGATCGAAGGGGCCGAGGTGCGCGTCTGCTGGACGAAGCCCCGAATGGACAAAATCGGCGTGGGGATGGTGGAAGAGATCTCGCTCGGGAAGCTGGCCGCATGGAAACCGGACGCGGTGGTGGTCGACTGCACGGGCATGGGAAAGATCGCTGATCGGTTGAGAAAGTCTGGTCTCCCGGTCTATGGAGGATCCGAGCTGGCCGATCTCCTCGAGTATGAGCGGGACAAGGTTCTCGATGTTCTCGAGAATGCCGGCATTGATGTTCCGGAGACATACTCCACCCGAAATGTTGGCCAAGCGATTGCCTATGTCCGGAAAAAGGGAGAAGCCTTCGTTATCAAACTGGACGGAGAGAAGGGTGCGGGATCCTCCCTGACCTACGTTGGCCAAGGTCCGGAAGACGTGATCGAAATGCTCGAGACATATTCGGGGAAAATTGGAGGCGCACTGATCAATCTCCAGACGAAAGTGCGGGGGATCGAAATCAGCACGGAGGGTTTTTTTGACGGCAAGAAGTTCCTTGATGGCATGTGGAATCACACCCTGGAACGTAAAAAATTCATGAACGGGGATATCGGGCCCAACACTGGCTGCGCCGGTGACGTGATGTGGTGGACTGATACCAATAAAGTCATCGAACAGGGGATCAAGAAACTCGAACCTGTACTCGGCAAGATGGGATTTTATGGACAGATCGACCTGAACACCATCGTCGAACGCACCTGGAAAGACGGAACAAAAGATCCGGAGATCAAGGTGTGGGGACTCGAATTGACCCCCCGGTTTGGGATCAATGCCTCTGTGACCCTGATGCAGCTGACTGATCAGCCGATGGCCCGGTTCTTTGTCGACGCGGCACACCGACAAGTCAAGGATATCAAAAAATCCAAGGGATATGCCGTCTCGGTGACAGTTTCAATCCCTCCACACCCGAACAAGACGGCCGAGATCCCCTCGAAGGATATACCGGTGCTTTTCGACATGGACCTTCTTTCCCGCGTGAACCCTCTGGATATGTGGTGGAACAAGGATCATTTTGAGAGTGCCGGGGGTGGAGGTTGGATCTGCTCTCCGGCCGGGTCCGGGGCAACAGTGAAGGATGCCAAGTATCAAGCCTATGACACTGTGGCTTCCATCAACCTTCCCAACAAGCAATACCGGACAGATATAGGCGATCAGGCCCAGGATGATATCAAAACTCTCGAACGGTGGGGGATGTTGTGATCGGGAAAAGCCCCATCAAGGTTCAGGATATTCAGGATGTTGGTGTGCTCCAGCCGCAGGTGGGGGACAGTCTCGTTTTCAATGGAGCCGCTTGGCAAAACCGCTCCGCCATTAATCCGGGACAATCGAACAGCTTTAATACCTTTTTCGCTCCTCAGACACTTTTGGTTTATTACGGATATCCAATCGCTTTCCAGAATCTCTGGAATGTCAATGAAATCATCACGCGTATTTCCAAATGGGACATCTGGGTGATTGGGGCCGGATATGAGAATCCATCTGATGGCAACTATTCAACTACTACCCAGATTGTGGCAGGCGTCCGGGCCCTTGGAACTAAGGTTTATGGATATGTCACCGTGGGCGGTCCTCCTCTGGCCACCTTGGCGGAGATCCAACAGAACGTCACTTGGTGGGACAATATCGGCGTGGACGGGATATTCTTCGATTCTTCTGGATTCGATTTCACGGGAGTTACTCGCTCCCTTCAGATCGGAGCAAAACAGGCGGCCAAGCAGTACAACCTCCCGGTCGCATGGAATGCCTATTATTTTGAACACGTTGCAGCCGACAATATCACTCAGGTGACCTGGCCTTCCAGTTCGAGCCGGTACCAGGAGTTTCAGACTGCCAACCCGAACAATCTTGCCCTGCCACGCGATGCCGGCGATGTGTATGTGTTTGAGGACTTCGGGTGCGACTCGAACGGGACCTATCCATCGGACCCATCCAATTCCAACATGGGGGATCTTCAGTTCCACCAAAAAGCGATGCAGATAGTATGGGCACAACCTCAAACTATCTTCGGTCAATCGCCTACGCCTCCTAATCCCCCCTTGGCGCAATTCGAGGTCTGGCCGATCTGCACCATCCCTGTAACGGATAATACTGGGCTTTCTCCGGACTTCTCATTATTGGGCAACCTTCAGACGCTTCAGGAGCTTGTGGAGTACTTCTGGGCGTCGGCCTATCTTTACGTCAATTTCGGCAAGCTACAAGCTCCTTTTGTCACGGCGGTGGCCGTCTCGGGGGCCAACTATGGATCTTATGGCTATGCCCTCGAAACTCCCCGCATGTTGTTGGCTGACG
>JAPTWQ010000096.1 GCA_028064945.1 Nitrospiraceae bacterium
TGATTGTGAGGCGTGCCTTCTTCCTCAATGCGATGATGTGCGTGATCGGCTTGGGTGCCGCCTACTTCGCTCAGTCAACAAGCATTCTGGCGGATGCGATCGACATGGCCGCCGATTCAGCGCCTATCCCATTCCCGCCCAAGAACAGATCCTGCTTCAGTGGATCGGACACCAGCAGTTCATCTATAACGCCAATGTGTCAGAAGACCGCTATTACCGGACCTTCGCAAAAAAAGCGGTGTCTCTTTCGGGAACACCCATTCCTGTCGATCAGGAGTACGCCCGGTTCATCGGACCCGACACCCCCTGGCTTCGGGATGTCCCCTCCCAGATCCTCCGTAACGGGGCGGTTCACTGGAAACAGGCGATAACCCGTTTTTTCTCCCGTCCTTTCTCCGGAAGACCCGTCTTCCGGAGAAAGGACGGGAGGGCGGCCGTCGGTCTGGATCACCTCCAAACTTTTCTCCTTGCAAACCATTGTATAGGCATTTTCACGAAGAAGTTCCCCTATTCCCGAGATTTTCCGGATTGCTTCTTTATGACCTTCCCTTGCACATTCGGCTTGTGATCTGAAACCAAAAATCCAATCTTTGTAGGATCAAAAAACTCGGGAGGGATTTTCTCCTGCGCAGACGAGCGTTCCCGAGCGCAAGACAAACAAGGACCTATTCCGCCAGACGATAACGAACTTCACGACCGGCGAATCGGGGAATAAAATCGGCAATATCCCATCGGGCTAACGGGGCCTTCGACGACTTCGCAGAGGCCCATTTTTCCCATCATTCCGCCTTTCATTCCTTCCGTTGGCATTTCCTGCATCATTTGGCCCATCCCGGGCATGTTTTCCATCATCTGTTTCATTTGCGGACTGGCAGGAAGAAAATGTGTGCAGTTCATGCACATTTTCCCTTGCTCTGGATGCGACTGATAATGGGCGATCTTTTTACTGATTTTTGGGGTTCCTGCCAAAGCTGGATTTCTCTCAAGCAAGATCCATCCGGCTCCCAATAATGCAAAAATCGGGATTTTCCGCAAAAAATCTCTTCTCGAAACATTGCCAGTTAAACGTCTCAAAGATTTTTTATCCATCTTTTCCTCCAGAAATTCCGAGACTCCATTTGTTGCCGATCCGGATAAGGCACTCTTTTTCATGAAAGCCCTTCTCCCGGAACAGGAAGTTCCGGGAGAGTTCCCTGACACAGGAGAGCATGGATTTCCCATGGCCAGAGAGGGCCTCATTAAAAACGCAGTGAAGATCGAACAACTCCAAACGACTCACTTTTTCTGAATGATCTCGAGTAGAAGGGATTCATCCCTGATCATCTGGTCCATCATCTTGTTCATGACAAGGTTGTACTCCTCCATCCTTCGGTCAGAACGGACGAGATCCGCGACCGTTGTCATCTTTCCCATTTTCATGCTGTCCATCATCAGCTTGTTCATTTCCTTTCGCATGATTTTATTGTTGCTCTTGATCATTTTTATTTGTGCTGCAAGAGCGTTTTGGCGTTCTATTCCACTTGTCTTTTCGGCTTGTCTCAATTTCGCCTCAGATTTATCCATCTTCTGATTCAGGAAGACATCAGCAGGATTCACTGCCCATGCCCCCACGGGAAAACCCAGGGAAAAAATTGCCGATGAAATGAGAATCGTTTTTTTTAACATGATGAACCTCCGATTGTTATGTCTCTTGTTCTTTGGATCCCCGATCGGGAAAATCCGGTCGATGGACTGAAGTCCCATTCTACATGAGCCATGGAAAATTTTCGTTGCTTTTCTGTCCTGAAACCCAGACTTTTCCATTGGAAAAGTCTGGGTGAGCTAGAGAGCCATCCTCCGAAAACTTACGGAAGTTCTTCGATCTTTGTGATGACGGGTCCTTGAGTGTCCTGAATGACATCGAAACGGACATGCTCGCCTTTTTTCAGGGCGGAGAGGTCTGACCGGTGCTTTACAGCAAAGGCCATGGTCATCCCCTTCCATCCGAATGCCTTGATGGGACCATGGGCAATCGTGACCGTTCCGGCCGCCGTATCCACCGACTTCACGACCCCCTTTCCATGTCCGACAGATGCCGGTGCGCTGCCTGTCCCGGAGGACATGCCGGACATCCCGTTCATATCCCCCATTAGGGATCGACTCGGTCCTGTCGTCGTACTACGCCCGCTCAGGTACAGGCCGTCCCCCCAAGCCAACCCGGCTGATGGTCGGCCTCATGATCCTGAAACACCGGTTCGACCTGTCGGATGAGGAGGTTGTGCAGGGGCTCCACGAGAACATGGTGTGGATGGTTTTCTGAGGCATTCTTCCGGAAGAGGCCCATTTTGTAGAGAGTTCCACGTTGTGCAAGTTCCGGAAACGACTGGGTCCGGAAGGAACGGAGAAGGTCGAGACGCTCATCCGGGACCAGCTCCGAAACGACAAGCGGATCGCGCCTTCCATGCGGGTGGATACCACGGCGATGGAAAAACACATCGCCTATCCGACCGACCGGGGCTTCTTCAGAATATCGAGCGCGGTCTCACCGCGTTCCTGCTGACACCCACAACCCTTGGAACCCAGAGAACATCTTGCCAGCATCACGATACCGGCGATCAGCAGCCCCCAGAACAGCAGCATGCCAAAGCCCATGCCACCCCATCATGACCCATATATCCCCACATGTTTATCTCCTTTAAGGTTGACTACAGTTTTACGTTGCGCAGTTGCAATGCGTTGGTAATGACCGACACTGAACTGAAGCTCATCGCAGCCGCAGCGATGATCGGCGAAAGCAGCAAGCCGAAGAACGGATACAGCACGCCTGCCGCAACGGGGATGCCGAGCATGTTGTAGATAAAGGCGAAGAACAGATTCTGGCGGATATTCTTCATGGTGGCGCGAGACAGGCGCACTGCGCGCACGATGCCGTTCAAATCGCCCTTGATCAGCGTAATGCCCGCGCTTTCCATCGCCACATCGGTACCGGTGCCCATGGCGATGCCGACCTGCGCCTGAGCCAGCGCTGGTGCGTCGTTGATGCCGTCGCCCGCCATCGCTACAACGTATCCCTGCGCCTGCAGTTGTTTGACGATGGAGACTTTCTGTTCGGGCAGCACTTCCGCCTCGATGCGGTCTATGCCAAGCTTCTTCGCTACTGCTTCTGCGGTGGTGCGATTGTCGCCGGTGAGCATGATGACCTGTATGCCTTCTTCATGCAGCGCGCGGATCGCGTCCGGCGTGGACGCCTTGATCGGATCGGCCACAC
>JAPTWQ010000138.1 GCA_028064945.1 Nitrospiraceae bacterium
GAGCCGTACTGGAGCCTCAAGACCATCGTGATGGTCCCGAGGCCCGTCCCTCCCGTCGGGGCATGGAACTCCCGGATATTGAAGGTGCCCCGGGGAAGGTAATCCTGCCGGAACTGTCCATCCTGGGGTTTCTTGTCCGAAAACATATTATCCCGGCCGGAGGAATCGAGCATCGTATTGTAGACAATCCGGGCGAGACGTTCTCCTTCGTCGTGGGTCAGGGTCTGTACGGGCTTGAGCCATCCGTGGATCCTTAAAAGGATTCTCGTCCGGTCCCGTTCGATCCGAAGATGGATATCGGAGGCTTTCCTGGCGATGGCGTCCCGAATGATCTCCATGATTTTCCGGGCCTCGTCTCCCTCCGCCTTGTATCCGGCGTCCTCGGACTCGGAGGGCAAGTTTTCCAGACGGATTTTCCGCAGGTGCTCGTATGGCACGTACTGCGGCTTCGGAACTGGTTTGTCGCCAAAAATCTTTGGCCACAATTCCGGAACGAAATGCCGACAATAATAGTTCACATGCTGGTTTGTCTTGTGTTCCCTGGACACATAGAAGCGGCCGTCCAGGAAGAGAAGAACCATTGAAGCGATATCTTCCGGTGCCCGAAAATCCGGAATGGTGCCTCCGGACGGGACCGAAAGGCATTCAGTGTCTCCCTCCCTGGCGGTGATGGATTCTTTTTTTTCTTCCAAAACCTCCGAAATTCCCTTTCCAGCATCGGTTGCCAGAGACCTGGAAGGGGAACCTCCCGCAGAATCCTTTATCAGGGGAGTCACTGGAGCACTTTTTTCTCCGGAAGATTTTTTGGACCTCTCCTTCTCAAGATTTTCCGCTGGTTTGGGGGCTTCCTCCTCCGTCTTGATGCTCAAAAGCCCCATCTCGCCCAAAAGATGGGAATAGTCTTCCTCCTCACACTCTCGAAGCCTTTTTGTAAGAAGATCCCGGATTTTTCTGTTTGGAACATAGGAAATCCGAAACTGTCCAATTGTTCCCCTGGCCTCCATCCTCATGGAAGTTTGTCCGACAAAAAGGGCGAAGTCTGAACTCCCGCGAAGCTCTTCCGATGCTACGATCTGACCATCCTCCATGGCGACCACTTTTTTGGAAAGAGAGTCGGGGATGGGAATCCCGTCTTTTTCCGAAAAAACCTCCTCAGGAAGAGATGTCTCCGGAGACTGTTCCATGTTGGAGGGGTCTGCCAATAAATTGGAACTCGGTGAAGAAGGGCCAGGAAGATCCCTGAGCTTCGAAAGAACATTCGCAAAAACAGGTTTCTCGACCCAGAAAACCATCCTCTCCCCTCCCTTCCCGGATGTTTCCAGATACTCGGAGAATCGGGCGATGTAGTCATCGACATCCGCCCTCCCCTTGAACTCTTTCAGAGCGAAAAGCTGGCCGTTTCCCATTCCCACGAGTCCATCCAAAAGCGATGAGGGAGCCGGCAGGTCCCCGTCCGGTTCGGATACCACCTCGACCGGGAGGTGGTGAGGAAGTTCGAAAACTTTCACGGATGCCCTCCTGTCCTCTGGTACGGAGGGGGAGGAGGAGAGAATCCGGAAAACTGGGGGATCCCGCCACCCTGACGATCTCCAGACGATTCTCCATACGGATAGGTCTCTGTCGATCCGCGTTTTTGAACGGAAACTCCGGAACCGTCGATCCGGATGACGCGATTTCCATCCGGAAGTCTTTCTCCCTCCCGAACCCGGATTTTTCTTCCATCGGGCCAGGAAAGAACGGCATAGCGATTTCCGTCGATTCCCGCCGCAAGAAGAGTCATTGGAGATCCCTTTGTTCCCGTATCGAGCGTTTTTTTCGCGCTATGCCCCGAGAGCTGCTTCTGTAGTTTTTTGATGGCGATTTCCCTTTTCAGCAGGGTTTCCTGACGTTTGAGTTCGAAAAGGGAGCCCAGAGAACGATGACTGCCGTAAGTCACCGAGGAACTTTCATCGGGCCCCGGGGAGACTGTTCCCTGAGGGTGATGGAAGCCGGACCGGAGGGAGGGCCGTTCCCCCGGATTCACCCATTGTTTCTTCGTTTGGCCCGCTGAATTGACCTGTCCCGCCTGAGAAGGATCCGGAAACGGAGCCGAATTGACGCTCCCCGACAGGACTTTTCCCTGATTTTCCATAGGGGGGAGCAGACTCGCGTTTTCCGCCTGGACCGGAGCCACTCTTAACAGAAGTTCCCCTCCCAAGGCGACCATCAGAGCGGTCGTGAACCAAAATGATCGGCGCATGTTTTAATTCTCCTTTTAAAATCCACTGCGATTTTCCGGCCCAATCAAGGGACCGGACGGAAAGGCCGTTGACCGATCCCAGGGCTGACAAAAGTCTGTCATCGGGAATATCGGGAAGGTTGACTGAAAATCCCGCGCCACTCCCTCCGGAAAACCCCGGAAGAAACGAATCACCCGCCGCTTGATAGTCGAGATTGTAATATTCCAGTACAGAGGCAAGATCTTTCTTTTCCTCCTCGAGATCAGGAAGTCTCCCGACAGGAATTTCGTCTTCCGGAACAGACAGGGAAATTCCGGTCTTGGCCCTGTTCTTTCCGACGAGTTTGACCCGGGCGGAAAGAGACCTTTCGAGATCCCGGATCGTTCCCGATCCGGAGGATCTCTTCCACAGGATCCAGACCTTGTCCGGACGACAGGAGATGCTTTGGACCGTCCATCCGACCGCTTCCGAGGGGATCCGGTTGACCGCCGAAAGACAACCCGCGACAAAAGCTCCTACAGGTACGATGCGGGCTGGCGGGGTCACATGGATGACCACATGCCGGGAAAGAAGCGCCAAGCGGGCGGCCATCTCCTGACGATCCCGGACGATCTTCGAAACAACGACAAATCCGGCCAGAACGAGAAGGATCAAGACGGTGACCTTGATCGCCGCCCCCCTCCCCTCGCTTACCGAATGAAGCCTGGGAGGTTTAACTCCACTTGTCCGGATGGAATCTTCGAAGGCAGATGTTTTGCCACCAGAAGCATCCCATGGAGAGGAAACATGGTCCCACTTGTGTTCTCCGACGATTCCGTCGAACCACATCCGGATTTCTTCGACACTCCCCACCACATCGTCGTAGATGATTCCGTTTAAAATCTGGAATCCGATTGCAGGCTGTCCATCTGGAGCCAACGCAATCAGTGTGTTCGCAGGCCACCCATCCGCAACAAGCGGAGCCAGGGCAGGAAGTCCCGCCTTTACACCGTTCGCCTGATCGCAATGGCCGACCATCGGCTCGATGTCTCCGGAGGTCACATAGAGATCGTTTTTGCTGTGGCGGGTTTTCTCGATCGCCTGGGGCCTGAGCGGACGGTCGGGCGTGAGGGGCCCCCAGGAGAGGCCGACTGCATACTTTTTCTTTCCGATCCGGACGACCTGGGCCAATGGTTACCCTCCCACGACCGGCGTGACCAGAATGACGATCGCATCCCGAACGATCTGGGAATTCTGACCACCGCCAAGATAGAAGTTTGACGGAGTTCCGGTACCGTTCTGCTGAAAGACCCGGCGGGTCTGCTCGTAGCCACCGATGACCGCCGTCTGTCCGGAAGTCAGTTTGACCCATTGCATGAACGATCTCTGGGACGTGTTCGGGAGCTGGATTGACCCTCCTCCGGAGGTCAGGGTCTGCATCTGGTTCAGATTGGTGTCGTCGATTGAAACGCCAAGGAGCATTTCCTTGTTGTCCAGAAGATGGGGCACCAGGGTCATCGTGAACCCGACGGTGACGGATCCCGGGATATTTTGCGTGAAGGTGCTTTGTCCTATCCCCGCGATTCCGGCCAGATTTTCCATCAGGTAACCAATATTCTGAACGTTCTGGACAGGAACAGCCTGGTCGTTCAAAGTCGTGACGAAGGAGCGGGTCGCCACCGATGTCTTTCCGAGAGAGGAAAGCGCATGAATGACCGCGTTCGTGGAAGAGTTTGGAAGCGTCATGGTTGTCGTAGTGATCGGACTGGCTCCCGCGAGCGAAAAGACCCCCGGCTGACCAGTCGTAAGAATCGATCCGCTCTTGGCGAGCCCGGAAAGCGCGGCCGACAGGTTAAAGCTGTTGGCGTTCTGGTCCGTCAAATTGACGTCCAGGACTTCCACCTTGAGCCAGACATGCCGGGAGAGGGAGTTGTTCAGATCGTGGACATACTCGGCGATCTCTCCCATGATCCGGGGAGTCGTGGTGACCGTAATGGTCCCCGCCGACTGGGCGATGGAATAATTGCCCCGACCTCCCAGAATCGATTTCAGGCTCTGGGAGATTTCGCTCCAGACCGTGGAGATGGAAAAAGAGGAGACATTCTGTCCGCTTCCCCCCATACCGCCGCCCATACCGCCACCCATCATGGAGGATCCGCCCATTCCTCCGGTCATTCCCCCGCCCATACCGCCACCCATCATGGAGGATCCACCCATTCCTCCGGTCATTCCCCCGCCCATCATACCGGACCCTCCTCCCATGCCACCGGCAGCGCCCTGGTTCATGAGGATGCTGGAAAGCCCCGTCATACCGGCATCGGAGATGGAATTCGAGACGATATTCATGACGGGAGCGGCGTTGATCCGGAAGATTTTCGTGGTCGTGCGACCGAAAGAGACCACATGGTCCCGGTACGTCCAGAAGAGCCCGAACCGGCTGGCCGTATAATCCAGGAGTCCTTCGAGGGAACCGTCCCAGTCCACCCGGATTTTCTTCTTGAGGAACGTTTCCCCGGAAGACGTTCCCGCTTGAAGGGAGGGAGCAGGAGGTGCTCCGGCGGGGGATGATCCTCCCATCATCGGCATTCCCATACCGCCACCCATGCCCGAAACATTCCCCGATATCCCCATTTTCCGGGGAGTCGTCACGGTCACGAGAAGTCCCGTCGAGGTCGTGATTTCGCTGGTGATGTCGGCAATGCCGATCGGCTTTTCGGAAACCAGGAGAACGCGCTTTTCAAAAAGCGCGGGAAGATGCTTCGGACGGATATGAAGCCGAATATGCTCCGACCGCCGAATCCGCACCCGGTCCTCAGATCCCGCAAACCACGCCGAATCGCTCACCTCGAAGTCTTCCGGAGGTTTTGGCTTGGCGTCACTGAACGTTTTCAATCCCTTGTTGATGTCCTTCGTCGCGGAAATATCGACATGTTTGTCGAAAGAACATCCCGCGCATAGAACGATCCCCGCGGAAAGAATCATTGCTCCCCATGTTTCCCATTTAACGTTTCTCATCTTTTGTCTCCCAGTCGATTCTCAAGGTTTCGGTACCGGTTTTGAGGGTCCCCCGGGAGGAATCGAAAGAGATCCTCCCACCGGAAGATCCCGGTGTCTCCGTACGACAGTCAAACCAGCCCAATGATCGTTCTTCCAAGGAAAAAACCGGCACAATATGGGGGCCAGTACGCATGAAGAATCCCCTCACAGCCAGGATTCTGTCATCTTCCTTCCAGCGGGCGGCCATGAATGCATGTCGGGTCCGCACGAAAAACGTTCTCGAAACATAAGGAACTGCACGGTCGATCCGGGACAGGCTGACGGAGACCCGAACCTTCCGACTGCGGGAGATGCTTCGAATATAATCCCTGATCGATCGGGCCCGACCCGCAGAGGTCCAGACACCAAAAGCCATTCCGGAAGGGAGGACAGCCTCCCGAATTCGCCCTTCAGATCCCGCCAGGGCATGAACCGTGCGGGCGACGACCCGGATATCCGGGACAGGGACGGGCGTCCGGCACAGGAGTCCTCCGCCCTCATAGGGAAGGGACTCGAATGTTTGAGGGGACACATCCGACAAATTCAGATCCCTTTCCGGAATGCACCCGGACAGAAGGACAGCGAGCGCCAGGAATACGGGGACGATTCTTCTCATCGACCATCCTCAATCAGCAACACATGGTTCGAAAGATACGCGTGAACCTTCAGCCAACCTCCGGATCCGGCGTTGAAGATTTTGATGCTTCGCCGAACCGCCCCCAGAAAGCTTCTCCCGGCCGTATACCTGGCCTTGACCGGGAAGCTATATTCCGAATGCCAGAGGACCTTCCAGCCGGAGGCCTTTCCCCAAGCCTCGAAATTCTCTTTCAGGGACTCTCCCGGGACCAGGACGAAGGTTGCGAGCGAATGGTTCTCCTTATTGACCGGAGACTCTCCATTCGAAGGAGCTTTTTGAGTCTCCTGGGGAGCGGAACAATTATCCGAAAGCGGATCCCCGCAGAAGTAAGCTTGTGCCGAAGGTTCAAAGGCCATGAGAAGAACAAATACCCCCATAGCCACAGTAAGTTTTAATCGTTTCATTTGAATAACTCCCCAATCAGTTTTTTCGGATCAGATAAACTCTTTTCGAGGCGGGATTCCTGTTGTTTTTCGGTACCGGATTCCAAGGGGAAAGCGACATTCCCCGAAATGATCTCGTGCCCGGAAAGAACCGTCTTTCGCACCCAACTGGTTCGGTCATCTCCTGTCCAAAGGGAGTGATATTTGTCGAGAATGAGCACATAGTCCGGATCGTCCGCCAGAATTTCGATCTGTATCGAGAGAATCTGTGCATCGGATTCCGGGGGGCCGGATTCCAGAAGGCGACCGCTCAGAAATCCTACGAGGAGACATCTCCTCAGGTGATCCTGCCGGACCTCTCTTCGGCGAATGGAATAAGACTCCCAAAAGCGTTTGTCCATCTCGATTCCCATGTGGCAGAAGAGGCGGATTCGAATCCGTTTCGCCCTCCCGGTAGGAGTGGACGGGCGCCCCATCAACTCTTCCCCCCGGAAAGAGACAGAGCTTTCAAAATGCCACGGGCGTTGGCAAATTCCGGATTTTCGGGAATGATCGCATTTGGAAATGTCTGTGAAAGCCCCCGGAACACGAGTGTTCCTCCTCCGACGAAAAGGACTGCGTCGAGGCTCGGGAGGGTCTCTTCGAATACAGATCGGATCTGATTGGCAAGTCGGGATTCTATTTCCCTAATCGCATCATCCCGCTCCTTCTGAACATCCTCATCATTTCCGTGGAGCCGAATCTTGCCGGTTTTCAAAGCTCTGTCCAACAAGCTGTCCTGGATCTCGTCGAGATCGTGGAGACTCTGGATTCGGCGCTTGAGAAGAGCCCGAACATCCAGCACCCCGGTTTCGCAGGTTGCCAGGTGTCGATGGTCGGCTCGAAGCGGAGGAAGAATCACCGAAATGTCCGTCGTCTGCCCTCCGATATCGACCACCCCGACCGGTCCCACCTGAGTCTCAATCGAGATACCGTCGGAGAGCCAGTCAATGACAGCCGCCAACCCTTGGGCGAAGACCTCGTGCCGAACGATCCGAACACTCTCTCCTCCATCGAGCCGCCGGACCGGACTGGCGAAGCTCTCAATCTTCCGGGAGATCCTGCCCATGTTTTTCTTTTCGTCCCTGAAATACCGGTTTAGGGGAAGTCCCGACCCTATCCGGAGGGGTTTTCCAGCGAGTCCGGCCGAAATCAGGGCGTGGTGGGCGAGAACCCGCGCCAGCGGGGACAGGTTGTAATCGGAAAACCGGGTGGTATCCCCGAATACTCCCGGATCCACCGTGAAGCGAAGTCCATCGGTTTCATAGCCTCCAACCGCTCCGGCACTGTCGAAAGAGCCGATGCCGTACGACCCCTGCCGGGCGCTGGAAGGAATGGAGAGGGTCCGGATCGCCCCGATCTGGTCGTACCAGGCCACCTTGACGGCGGCGTATCCATCGTCGATTCCCACATCGATAGTTTCCGGTTCGGAGTTGTCCGCCGTGGCGGAAAGGAATTTTTCAGACATAGAGTCCCTCTCTTCAATATTCCCGGTAGAACCGGTACACAGGTTTCATCGGATGTTCCGGCCAGACAACCGGGCCGGAGAGAAGCCGAAGAAGAACGCGCCAGGCGACCGGCAATGTCAGGCCGAATCGTTCAAGAAGTCCAAAAAATGCCACGCCAAGAAACGCGACTCCCAGTGTCCAGAGTCGCATATGAAAAAAGAAAATCAGGAGCGCGACCCCGGCCCGGGCATCGACCGGACCGAGACGGGGAACTCCGGAGGCCCATCTCCACATCAGGCGCCTCCTTCGATCGCCAGAAGGGAATCTTCGGCAATCAGACCAGCCTCATAGACACGCCGGGCATCCTGGGAGGCACTTTGTCCCCTTTTCGCAAGAATATCGCCGATCAGAAACGGCCAGTTGGACCAGGGTGAGGCCATGAGAGTTCTTTTGATATCCCGGTCGAACACGAGCCATTCCCGAACGGCCACCCGTCCGGAACCGTCGGCTTTCCGGATCAGCCTCTGGTGAACCAGAACCCTCATGGCGGCAAGGATCTTGGAAGCCACAGCATCCCGCTCGGGACCGGGAAAGGCCTCCGCCATGCGTCCGATGGTTTCTCCCACTCCGTTGGTGTGGATCGTCGTATAGGCGGTATGCCCGGTCTGACAAGCCAATACCGTGTTCGAGATCGTCTCCGCGTCTCGTGATTCGCCGACCAGGACCACATCCGGCTTTTGCCGGAGCATCTCCTCCACGGCCTTGCCAAAGGAGGGGTGATGGGTGGGAACCTCACTCTGGACGATGATTCCGGTTTCCCGAGTCTCGACCTTGTCGTAGACAAATTCGATGGGCGCCTCGGCAGTGGCGATATGGCATCCGCCCCGTTCAAGCTTTTCCCGAAGGATGGCGGCAAGGGCTGTACTTTTTCCGGATCCCGTGGCGCCTGCCACGCCGACCAGACCGTCCAGGGGAAAAAGCGCGGCCACAAGTTCCGCAGGAAGCCCCATCGATTCGAGCGTCGGAGGCGTGTCGGGGATGCTCCGGAGAACGATCTTCAGATCCCGGGGACCGGACCGCCGGGTTCCCGTCGCATTGACCCGGAATCTCAAACGGGATTCCCTGCTCCCCAGGGAGACTTCGTAGGCAATATTTCGAGCCGTTCCGGAAGCCACCATCGAAGACGCGTTCGCCATGTCGATGGCGTTCAGAATGTCCGCGAGCTCAAAGGTCTTGATCGCTCTCGTCCCGACCGTCTCCCATCGTCCCCGGAGATAGGCCCTGACGGGAGATTCGGAAACCAGAAGAATGTCCGAGGCCCCGACCGATACGAGGGTTCTGAGCAGGGAATCGAGACTATCCCGGTCATGCCGGACGGGATCGCGAAGTTCAGGAAGAGAAAGACTCACTTTTCGTCCACCTCTCTCACCTCAAGCGATTTCCAGTGTTCCGACGCGGTAAATCGGGCCGGTCTCGTGATCCGGAGAACCGTATCCCCTATTTCGAGAACTTCACCCGTCCGCAGAGTGGCGGCCGGAGATCGTGCCCATGTAGGCCGGTCGATCTGGCCGGAGAGCGTCAGTTCATAAAAACGGATTCTTCCCTCGATCGCCCTGACAAGCCGTCGCATTCCGATCCGGAACGCCTGATCGGAGAGTCGCTCTCCGGCATTCCATCCCCTGTCCGTCCATTTTTTCCAAAGTTTTTTCTCCTTCGAATTTTTGGGAAGGAGAAGGGAATTGACCTTTTTCGGCGTCCCAGGAGAAAGGATCAGATAATCCCGGAAGGTGGGAGAAATGGAAATAATCCGGGCCGGCTCATGAATGCGATAGGACACGAGCGTCGAGTCCGATGAGGTTCTGCCTTCAAGCTTGAAGGCCCTCTTCCCGACATCGACCGAAGGCAGAAGCACATGCTCGTCCGTGGACAGAAACGGCCGGAAGCTGAAGACCCGGTCGAGGAGGAATGACTCCTTCCTGAGCCAACGGTTCCGAAGACTGGTTTTTCTGGCATACCCGGTCTGGGCGCCCCACGACATGGCCGCTTTTTTTTGGGCTGACTGGCGAAGCGCCCGCTTCCGGAGCTTGTCGTCCGGCTTTACTGGATGTTCGGCCTGTCCGAGGGTCGGGAGCGTCTGGCGGGAATTCGCACCGGAAGGCAAACCGGCGGCAAATGCGATTTTTGGCCAGAGGCAAAGGGAAAGAGCAAGGAACGACATGGCAAGCCTATTTTTCATAAACCCGCCCTTCTTGCGTTTTGCTCGTTCTGGAGGGAATGGGTGGCGGATAGATCAGGTCGATCTCCCGACCCTCGGGCCGAAGAACAATCCATGCGGCAGGTGTTATCTGCACGCCGGCATCCCGAAGGATGTCGTAAAGAGGCTCTTTTTTCGACCGTATTTCGATCATGGGTTGGGACGCCGGTCTCTTGCCGACCGTCTTCACATTCCAGCGAACGGTTTTTCCAAGGTGCCGGAGAAAGGGTTCCACTGGTCCGACATATTTGATGGTGAAGCGTCGTCCCATGATCCCCGCTTTCTGATTCCGGGAGATGCCGAGAGCTTGCGGGGGAAGATGACTCTGGTACGCCAGGAGCCGGTCCCAATCCCGCGAGATGCGCAAGGCGGCGATGGACAGGATCTTCGGTGCGGAATCGTCCTGAAGGATGGTTTTGTCCTTTTCCTTGAAAGAGACAGACGATGATGCGCAGCCGGTCAAAACAGAAAAACAAACCGACAAAAACAGGGGCACAAGGACAAAACAACGTCGTTTTGCCCTCTCCTTTTGTCCAGTCCGCCATTTTTTTGTCCCGTACGTCATATATTTTGTCCACTCCGTCACCCCACTACCTCGCTTGAATGTATTGGCCAATTCATCTAAACATTAATAATGGTATTAGTCAATACCATTTAAAAAATAAATAGAGAGAAGGATAAAATGTCCTATTCGTTCGAGGAATCTCTTTCGGGATCCTGTCTGCACTGGCAACCCATTGTCGATCTCAAAACCGGACAAACCGTCGGGGCGGAAGCCCTATTCCGGCCTCTGGCCGGAACCCCGGTCGAGATGTTGATCCAGATTGAAAGAACGGGGGAGTGGGAAGAGTTCACCAGATGGGAAATGGAACAGGTCGCATCCGATCTCTCTGGTCTCCCTCCTGGGGACGAACCTTTTTTGGCCTTCTTCAATCTTTCGCCCAGGCAATGCGTGTCTTCGTTTCTTTTCCCCTGGCTATCCCGTTTCCCCTCCCGGATCGTGCCAGTTATCGAAGTACTGGAGGAATCTCTTGAACCCTCCGAGTTATCGGTTCTTGTCGAGGCGAAACGTAGGGGATTCGGAATTGCGATTGATGACTTTGGGACAGGACATTCCAATATCTCACGACTTCTGGACCTGTCCGTCGACTTCGTGAAAATTGACCGGAAACTCATTCAGGCAACGGATAGAAATGACAGGAATCTTGTCGAAGGCGTTGTGCGAGCAATTGGGAGGACTGAGATCAGTGTTCTGGGGGAAGGGCTCGAAACCGAGGAGCATGTCCATTTTGCGGGAAAGATCGGATGCGCCTCAGGGCAAGGCTGGTTTTACGGAAAACCGGTACCGATCGGAGAATTTTCCCGAGAGCTGAGCAGGGAAAAATTGAAAAAAAGCGCTCTCTTCGGTATCGTTAGCGAAAATGGAATGAATGGTATTCATAACTACCAAGCTGGGAGAAAAACGGATTGACACCACTGGAGCTTTCAAAACTCGCCCGAATATTGGTTGATCTTTCTGATCGCCCGGTTCTCTATTGGGCCAGCGTCTGCGGGTTCCACCCTTCGAACCTCTCGAATTGGCTTCGGGGCAGAGAGACGCTTTCCGAGGAAAACGTTGCCCGCCTTCTCTCCACTCTCTCCCTTGATCCCGACACCCTGAAATTGGACCCCTCCAGGGTCCATGTCTGGATCGTGGCGCTTCATGAACCGGAGACACTGGCATCCGCTGCGGAGGCGTTTCTCGAAGCGGATATTACGATGACCCTGGTATCTCCGTATCCGGATGGCCCCGCCTCTCTCTCACAGGCACCACAGGCGGCTCTTCTCAGATCGGGAAATATCCGGATTGTCCTTTTAAGAAAACTCTTTCCCGCAAAAATGAGCGAATTTCCATTGTCCCAGAAAGCGGGAACTCCGTGGATCCGACCCTCGCAGATCCCTGGAGCCAGATGGAAAGCAACGGAAATACCCTCTGAAGAAGATGCCCCACCACTTCTGGTTCCTGGCCCCTTCCTGTTCGACCTCGTTCTGGGGAACGTCTCGATCGAGACGTTCGACACGCTGATGGACAAGACTACCGCCTGGGAATGGAAAGACGTCGAAGCGCTCGCCAAAAAGCTTGGGGTGACTGCCCGGGAAATCGCGGAAATGATCCAGGAACGAAGTTCCAGTTAAAATTTAAGAGAGGGCATCGCGAAGAGTTTTGCCAGCAGAAAACTTTGGAACGGTCTTGGCGGGAATATCCAAAGCGAGGCCGGTTTTCGGATTGCGGCCGGTACGAGCTTCCCGCTTGACT
The DNA here is from genome assembly GCA_028064945.1 of Nitrospiraceae bacterium. The sequence goes on from JAPTWQ010000138.1 coordinate 12,292, forward strand.
GTTTCGAACGTGCCGAAGCCAACGAGTGTCACTTTTTCCCCATTCTTCAGAGAATTTTCGATAGTTGCCAGAAACCCGTCGACAACCGCTTGAACGTCTTTTTTGGAAAGGTTGGAAGACTCAGAGACTGATGAAACTAATTCTGTCTTGTTCATTGAAACTCCTTGGTAGGCGGGTGATTGGACAGGACTAACAATATGGCAGGTCCCATAAAACAGAAAATAATGGAATTTCCTTAAATCTCCTTCTTTAAACTGAAAAATGATTGTCCGAGCGACTTAGATCATTGTTTGGACTCCGTTGAAATAATAAGGAGGGCAGAGTTCATGGTAAAACAAACAAAGGCCTCGGACCTTAGCGAGAGCGCAGTTGTGGAGCGGGCTAAATCATTGGGCAACAGGTGGATGGGGGCTGTGTTACTTCAGCATGATCGCATCCGTAAACCACGTCCACAGGACAAGGCATTCCATCCATTTCGCAGTGACCTCTTCAACGAGGCTGATGTCCATTTCTTAGTGATAGCTTTGTCCCGACTTCGCAAAATCGCCACTACGCTAGTCCATGCACCCCAAGTGTGGGATTCTGTTGACACGGCAATAAAGGATTTTGATGCTAAGATTCCATGGCTCAAGCGCTTACGCGACGTTTTCGAGCATTTGGAAGACTATGCCGTTGACTCCAACCTGCGGAAGACTACTACCTCCCGCCGGGAACTTCAAGTGTGGTCTGCTGATGAGAATGGCATGAAGTGGCTTGGCTATGATATTGACTGGAATAAAGCGACGTTAGCTGCGGCGGATCTATATGCAGCGTTGAAAAATGTATACGATCATTATCCTCGCAAAGAAAATTCCCTGATAAATAACCCACCTGAGGGAGCTTCGTGCTGAATATAGATGCATATTCGGCTGGTTTTTGTTAGTGGGGAAGGGCAAGAAATTTCCAACCTAAAAATGTCAGGTTGGAGTCTAAGACCCAGACTGGATGCTGTCAAACAATGCGAAAAAGGACCCTATTCTGACGCGTTTTGCCCCTGTGCCTGACGTCAGGATGGGGTATACTTCAAAATGACACACAGAATCCCCTCGAAAAAACGATCCGTATTCCGTTTAAATAAGGACTTCCCCCGACATCATTACTCACAACTCAGGCCAGGAAGAATACTGAGCACTCTCTCCGGGCGCATATTTGGATTGACAAAGGACCTGAAAGCGGTCCAGAATGGCCCCATGAGATACCTTTGGCTATTTAAAAAAAGCATTTTCTTGGTTGTTCTTCTTGTCGGTCTGCTCTTTTTTCTGTGCAGGGCAGGGGAGGCTCCCGTCGCTCAGGCCATGACACCATCAATGGCCATGATGGGTGGCCATAGTCTCAAATCCAAAAGTGCGATGCCCTCTTCCTGTCCGATGAAGGGGACTCTTCCCTGTTGCCACGGAAAGAACAGTGTCGCCCTTTGTCAGGCCTCTCTGTGTGACTTATGCGTTCTGTCGGTCTCTGGAGAGGGAAACACCCCCTCCCTCTCGCGCATTTGGCCTCCGGCGCTCCCGATCGTCGCAGATTCTTCTCCAAAACAACCGATTATCAGAATGAAGACCAAACCCTCTCATCCTTTGTTTCCAGACAAACTTTCCTTCTTCCCCCCGGTTAGCCGTCCCCTTTTGATCTGAGATTACCCAGTTCTGAAAACTTCGGATTTTCACGTCGTTTTTGAACTCGGGGAGGTCTTATGTCATTCCTTCATATTGGCTCTTGTTCCATTTTTCAGAAATTCTTCTTAAAGTCCCTGACTACTCTAGGAGCGCTCAGGTCATTTAAAAAAACCGGGTTTTGGATGTTGCCTCCAATCCTTCTGGCCGGTGCAATCCTGTTCGATGGATCATATCGTGAGGGGGCAATTGCCTGGGCGGGTGAATCCAGTCTTTCCGGAGAATCCTTTCTTCAAAAATCGGACATTCCTGTTCTCACAATCGATCAGGCGGTTTGGGAGGCACTTCAAAAAAATCCCTCACTGGCAAAGGATCAGGCCCGGATAGAGAGGGAAAAGACTCTCTCCATCCAGGCAGGAGAACTGCCTGACCCCAAGCTGGTTCTGGGGGAGCAGTATTTCCCGATCAGTTTCAACATGGGACAAAGCCTCCTGGCCATGACAACCGTAGGACTCAGTCAAAGCTTTTCACCTATGGGGAAGAGAGATCTTCTCCAGCAGAGTTTTCTCAGGGAAGAGAGCGCCTCCAGATGGAACCTGGAAGAACGAAAACTCCGACTTGTCCGGGATGTTCGACTCAACTGGCTTGATCTCTATCGAAACACCAGATCGGAGCTCCTGCTCCGGTCAATCGGTCTTCTCTGGCAGGAGGCCTTCGAGTCAGCCCTGGCGAGATATCGGCAGGGGACAGGATCCGAGTCCGATCTCCTTCTTGCCCAGTTCCAGAAAGACAATCTCAAAGACAAAGAGGAAGCCCTCGAGATTCAGACAGAAGAGAGCCTCCATCATCTGATGCGACTCATGCACCGAGATGAACCTTTCAGGGTCTCTGACGAAGAGCCAAAATTTCCGGTTCCCCTCTCCGAGTCCTTAATGCTGACACAGATCAATCTCCACCCCGCCCTTAAGTCCAGC
>JAPTWQ010000039.1 GCA_028064945.1 Nitrospiraceae bacterium
GCGGCAACCGCCGCACTAGGATTGATTCCGATGCTATGGGGTTCACCCGTGGGCAAAGAGTTGGAGCGTCCGCTGGCCCTAGTGGTGTTGGGGGGCCTGTTTACCTCCACATTCCTGAACATGATCGTCATTCCTTCCGTTTACAACCGTATGGAACTATGGCTTGAACGCACAAGAAGATGATTTAAACCCTACGCTATTATTATTGGCTAGAATGGGTGGCTAAATCCGAACAAAAAAACGGAAGATTTAAGCACAAAGGGAACCGCCACCCGAAAACACTACTCCCCCGAGCAGAAAGTCCAGATCGTCCTGGAACTGTTGAAAGAGGAAAAGTCTTTGAGCCAGCTGGCATCAGAACATGGCATGCATCATAGCCAGATTCTTCGATGGAAGAAGCAAGCCCTGGATAGTCTCCCCGGAGCTTTCTCTCCGGACAACAAGAGCCACGAGGTCAAAATGGCCTATGAACGGAAAATGGAGGCTCTCTACCAGGAGATCGGCCATCTGACGACCCAGTTGAACTGGATCAAAAAAAAATCGGGGCTGAGCTGAGCCATGAGACCCGAAAAAGCTGGATTCTCAAAGATGACCCGGAACTCTCCCTTACGGACCAATGCAACCTGGCCGGAGTCTCCCTATCCGTTGTTTATTACCAGCCTGTGGGGCCTTCCGCGGAGGAAATTCTTCTCCGCCACCGGATCGATGAGATCTATACCCGATGGCCCTTCTACGGGAGCCGGAAAATCGCTGCCGCCCTTCGGCAGGAGGGGTTCCTTGTGGGCCGGGATCGTGTCCGGACGGCGATGCGCGAGATGGGGATCGAGGGGATCCACCCTGGCCCCAACCTTAGTAAAAGGGCTCTGGAACACAAGATCTATACCTATCTTCTTCGCAATGTCACGACACCAGTATCCCCACCATATCTGGGGAATTCCCGCCTCGGTGGGCTTCATCGCCCTGTTCGGCGTGGCGATCCAGAACGGTGTGCTGCTCCTCTCCTTCGCCAAGGAGGAAGAGGCCAAGGGCCGGCTTCCCCGGGAGGCGATCCGGTCGGCCGCCCCCCGGCGGATCCGGCCGGTCCTGATGACCGCCCTGGTGGGGGCGACCGGGATTCTTCTCCTTTTCCTGTCCACGGGAACCGGAGCCAATATCCAGAGACCCCTGACGGTGGGGGGGCTCATCAGTTCGACGGCCATGACCCTTCTGGTCCTTCCGGCCTTTTATCTCATGGTCTTCCGGGAACGTACATCCAACGTATCCCGGTCATCGCGCGGAGGATATTATGGTGAATAACATTATCTTAAAAATTTATGGGAAACTTGCTTATGGGTTTCTACTTGCGTTGATGGTCATCCCCCAGACTTCCTTTGCAAAAAATTATTCCGCCCCGGTGGGAGAAGCGGACCTTATAACCAAGCCGAGTCTCCTATCCGTAACAAAGTATGCCATCGAACACAACCCTTTAATCAGGGCTACGATGAAGGACTGGGAAGCCCGGCAAAAGAATATCGTGATCGCAAGCTGGTATAAGAACCCGATCTTCACCTTTACTCCGAATACCAATTATATGGTTTGGACGGTGACCGGCATGGAAACGATCGGGTTCGGGATCGAACAGGATATTCCCTTTCCGGGTAAACTTTCATTTCAAGGAAAGGTGGCGACTCTCCGCGCCTCCTCCGCCCATGAAAACGTTCGCGCGGTCGTTCAGGAGACCGAACGGAGGGTGTGGATAAGCTATGCCGGGTACTACCTCGCGGATCGGGCGCTGGAGGTCAATTTGGAGACGATTCGACTGGCGCGTCAGTTCGAATCCATTGCCGAGGAAAAGTATAAGGTTGGCAAGGCATCAGAGCAGGATGTTATTCAGGCACAAGAAGAGATCTCCGAACTCGAGGTGCAACGTGTCGATCTCCAAAAGAGGTTCAACAGTTCGATCGGGGACCTCAACGCCCTTCTCGACCGGCCTCCCCGCGCCCCAATCGGAAAACCGGAAGAACTCTCCGCAACAACACCTTTTGAGTCCCTTGAACAGCTTGTTAAAGAGGCTCGTACAGCCCGTCCGGAACTCAAGGCCGAACAATATGACGTAAAAGCCCGGGTGGCATCCCTGACTCTTGCCAAGATGCTCTACCTTCCGGATTTTCAGATCGGGGGGCAGTACATTGGAATCGATGGAGGAACCGGCATTCCTGGGCATGTCGACAACGGACGACCGATCTGGATGGCAACGATCGGGTTCTCCTTGCCCATCTGGATCAACCGGGTCAATGCCCAGGTTGAACAGGCCGATGCCCGGCTTCTTCAGGAGAAATCGATGCGTCGCAGCATCGAAGACAATGTCTTCGATCAGGTCCAGGAGGCTTACGAGAACCTGCATGCGGCAGCCCGGAATGAGGCGATTTATCGGACCACTTTGATTCCTCAGACCTCTGAACGGATCCGCTCCGCGCAATCGGGATACAAGACCGGAATTGTGGATTTTTTGACCCTGATCGATAGCCTTAAGTCGTATGAAGAGGTGCGTTTGAAACATTACAAAGCCATAGATCAATTTCAGGTTGCCGCTGCAAATCTTTCTCGTGCAGTGGGAACGCCTGTCAGGGAGATCATCAAGTGAGGAGCCCGGTCTCGATCCGATCTGTAATCCTTCTTGCTCTGGGTCTAATGCTGTCCTTCATCGGCTTTGGTTGCCAGAGTAAAAATCAAGGCATCTCGAAGGTTCACAAAGGAGAAATTCCAAAAACCATAAGAGAGGCCGAAAATTCCCAAAAACCCGCAATTTTGACCGGTTCCCGTTTGGATACTTCCGGAATGGCCCCGATGTCAATGACTTCGAGACAAAAAACGGATCAATCACCAAAAGTAGTTCGGATCGATCCCAGAACCGTTCAGGAAATAGGTGTCAAAACGGTGACTGTGGTGCGCCGGAATCTTGAAAGGCACATTCGTACCGTCGGAAGGATCGCCTACGATGAAAAACTGGTTCGTGACGTGTCTCCAAAGGTTAGCGGCTGGGTGGAAAAGCAACTTGTAAATTTTCCCGGTCAGATGGTCCGAAAAGGAGATCCCCTGGGGGAGATTTATAGTCCGGAACTCGTGACGACACAGGAGGAATATCTTAACGCTCTCAAGTACAAAGGGTCACTAAAAGGGAGTCTTTTGGAGGATGCCAAATCCGGAGCGCAGGATCTTGTGAATTCCGTGGAAACGAGACTCCGTTACTGGGATATCAGCGAAAAACAGATCAAAGATCTGCGCAAACGGGGAAAGATAAGGAAGTTAATGATTTTGCGCGCGCCATTCACAGGGATCGTGGTCAAGAAAAATGTGTTCGAAGGAGGTTATGTCAAATCCGGCGAATCGATGTACCGGATGGCGGATATCTCGAAAATATGGGTATACGCGGACATTTACGAATACGAAGCCCCTTGGGTCAGTACGGGACAGCCGGCAACGATGACCCTCTCCTACAATCCAGGCCACACGTTCACGGGGCGGGTCATCTACGTCTACCCCTATTTGAAGAAAAAGACCCGAACCCTGGAGGTCAGGATGGAGATCGAGAACGGGCCGAACTTTCCCCTCAAGCCCGGCATGTGGGCCAATGTGGAAATTGAGTCTTCTCCGATAAAGAACGTATTGGTCATTCCCGTAGGGGCAGTCCTCAGAACTGGAAAGCGGGATGTTGCAATTCTCGCATTGGGAGGAGGGCATTTTCTTTCACGTCGAATCCGGCTTGGGATCCAGGCAGGGAATTATTTCGAGGTATTAAATGGACTCGAGGAAGGTGATCGGGTTGTCTCCTCTGCGGAGTTCCTCATTAATTCTGAGAGTAGTCTCGAATCGGCCCTCAATAAAATGACTATGCCGATGAAAATGCAATCGGGGGGGACAAATCCTTTACATTCTCGGAGGGACCATTGACACCAGAGCCTGCGGAGTCTTCTGGCCAACATCCGGCATACACAGCTCGAGGAGGGTCGGATTCCATGCCCGCAAAGCTCATCGGATGGTCGGTCCGCAACCAATTCCTTGTCTGGATCTTCACTATCGCGTTGATCGTTTTTGGTATCTTTGCCCTTTTTCACATAGCCGTCGACGCCCTGCCTGATGTCAGTGACGTTCAGGTAATTGTCTATACAAAATGGCCAGGGCAGCCCCCCCAAATCGTGGAGGACCAGGTCACCTACCCGATCACGACGACCATGCTGGCGGTCGCTAATGTCAAAACTGTCCGAGGGTATTCCTTTTTTGGATATTCCTTCGTTTATGTCATCTTCAAGGATGGAACCGACATTTATTGGGCTAGAAGCCGGGTCCTGGAATATTTAAGTTCCCTGCAGGGGCGGATGCCTTCTGGAGTGAGTCCCGAACTCGGACCGGATGCAACCCCCGTCGGATGGGTCTATGAATATGCACTCGTTGATCAAAGCGGCCGCCATGATCTCGCCCTGCTGCGCACCCTCCAGGACTGGTACCTCAGATACCAGTTGCAGACCGTCCCGGGAGTGGCAGAAGTCGCCACTGTCGGCGGCTTTGTCAAACAGTATCAGGTGGTGCTCGATCCCACCAAGCTCTTGGCCTACGACATTCCCATTGGAACGGTCATCAGGGCCATTCGCCACAGCAATAATGATGTCGGGGGACGCGTCATTGAATACGGCGAAACCGAGCATATGGTCGAAGGGATCGGCTATATCAAGAAGGTGAGTGATCTCGAAAATATTCCGGTGGGAGTGGATCGGAACGGGACTCCTATCCAGGTGAAGGATATCGGAATGGTCCGGCTTGGCCCAGATATGCGACGAGGCGCGGCAGAGCTTGATAATCAGGGAGATGCCGTGATCGGAATCATCGAGATGCGATACTGGAACAACGCCCTTCATGTGATAGACCGGGTCAAACAAAAACTGAATTCATTGAAACTTTCCTTACCTAAAGGGGTGGAAATCGTTCCGGTATACGATCGGGCCCCTCTGATTCATCGGGCCCAGAACACCCTGAAGAAAAAGCTTGTGGAAGAAAGTATAATCGTTGCCTTGATCTGTGTGCTGTTTTTATGGCATCTGCGATCATCCTTGGTCGTAATCCTGACCTTGCCCATGGCGATCCTGATCGCCATGGGCATCATGTATGGTCAGGGGTTGATCGCCAATATTATGTCCCTGGGAGGAATCGCGATCGCCATCGGCGCGATGATCGATGGGGCGATCGTCATGATCGAGAATGCCCACAAGCATCTGGAACGCGATCAGGGGAAGAAGGATCATTGGGAAATTATCCTCGACGCGGCCAAGGAAGTAGGACCGACCCTTTTTTTCTCCTTGCTGATCATCGCAGTGGCCTTTATCCCCGTGTTCGGTTTAACGGGACAATCTGGGCGGATGTTCCGACCCTTAGCCTATACTAAGACCTATTCGATGCTGGCCGCTGCTCTCCTTTCGCTGACTGTGGTCCCCATCCTCATGGGCTATCTCATCCGGGGCAAGATTCGCCCTGAGGAACAGAATCCCATTACCCGAGGCTTGATCCGGATCTATCGGCCTGTCCTGGAATGGGCGTTCAAGTGGCGATGGGCTGTCCTGGGGGGGGCCATTCTGCTCTTGTTGGCGACGATCATTCCATATAAGCGCCTGGGATCGGAGTTTATTCCACCCTTGAACGAGGGGGATCTCCTCTATATGCCATCCCTTATGCCAGGAATATCGATCACTGAGTCTCAGGCGGTTGCCCAGGAAACCAATAGAATCATCATGGGGTTTCCTGAGGTACGCCACTCCGTAGCAAAGATCGGCCGCACTACTTCCCCTCTGGACCCAGCTCCGTTGGAAATGATGGAGACGACCATCCAGCTTAAGCCACGCTCCGAATGGCCGATGGGGATGACCATGAACACGCTGATTTCCGAAATGAATCAGGCGATCCATTTTCCAGGAGTCACAAACGCCTTCACGATGCCGATCAAGACCCGGATCGACATGCTTTCCACAGGAATCAAGACACCGGTTGGAATCAAAATAACTGGACCGGATCTGAAGGAGTTGCAGAAAATCGGCGAACAGGTGGAACCTATTCTAAAAAACCTTCCCGGAACTCGAAGTGTCTATGCCGAACGTGTTTTTGGAGGATATTATCTTGATTTTGTGGTGAAACGCCGGGAAGCCGCACGTTATGGGCTGACCATAGACGATGTTGAAAATGTCGTCGCTTCGGCAATCGGCGGCAGGAACATCACGATGACTGTAGAAGGACTGGAGAGGTATCCCGTCAACGTTCGATATGGACGGGAACTGCGGTACACTCCGGAGGATCTGGACCGCGTACTGATCCCGACACCGGCAGGAACAGAGATCCCCATTAGCCAGGTTGCCGACATTTTCATACGCATGGGACCCTCTTCCATTAAAACCGAGGGTTCCCGCCCGCAGGGGTGGATCTATGTGGATATCGACGCCGGACAGGATGTAGGCAGCTATGTCGTACGAGCTCAGGAGGCGTTAAAGAATCGGGTCAAGATGCCTCCGGGCTATACGCTCGAATGGAGTGGCCAATTTGAATATATGCAGGAAGCCCGCAATCGGCTCAAATGGATCATCCCACTCACAGCTCTCTTGATCTTCCTGTTGCTCTTCCTGAATTTTCGGAACCTGGCGGAGGTCTTGATCGTCATGCTCCTTCTTCCCTTCGCGATTATCGGGGGAATGTGGTTTGTTTACTTGCTTGGATATAATGTCAGTGTGGCTACTGTGGTGGGTTTTATTGCTCTTGCCGGGGTCGCAGCAGAAACCGGCGTAGTGATGATCATGTATCTGGACAAGGCATACGCATTGACATTTAAGAATCAATCAATCATTTCACCTTTAATGCTTCACAAGGCCATCTTGCAAGGGGCGGTTGGAAGGGTCCGTCCAGTCATAATGACTGTAACGGCCATCATCGCAAGCTTATTGCCGATCATGTGGAGCCAAGAAACCGGAGCCAGCGTCATGAAGCGGATCGCCGCGCCGATGGTGGGGGGTATGATTTCCTCAACGATCCTTACCTTGATCCTCATCCCGATCGTTTATGAATTATGGAGAAATTGGCAATTTCGTCATCATTCTAACACGCCTTCGGCTGGCTCAAGCCCAACGGCACCCCCAAGGACATGAGCTGCCGCGCGGCTCTTCTGCGCATGGAGGCCGACGGTCTTCTCGCCCTGCCCAGAAAAGAGGCGGTTCCCGCGCGGCAAACCTCCCCTGGCGGATCCGGTACCCCGAGCTTGTCCTGTCCCGGCAGAAAGACGCGCGACCGGCCGGGGAGTGGCCCGATCTGGCTCTCCGCCCCGTCTCGAAAGGCTTCGAGTCCGAACTCTGGAACGACCTTGTCCACACCTGGCATTACCTCGGCCACAAGACTCTTCCGGGCGCACAGATCCGCTACATCGCCTGGTCGGGGGAGACCCCCCTGGCCTGCATGGGCTTCGGTGCCGCCGCCTGGAAAACCGCTCCCCGGGATGCCTTTATCGGCTGGTCCGCAGAACAGCAGAAGCAGAATCTTTCGCTCGTCGTCAACAACGCCCGCTTTCTCATCCTTCCCTGGATCCAGTCGAGGAATCTCGCCTCCATGCTCCTTGGCATGGCGGCACGACGCCTTCCGGACGACTGGCAGGAGCGCTACCACTACGCCCCCGTCCTCCTCGAGACCTTCGTCGAGATGGACCGCTTCCGGGGAACCTGCTACATGGCCGCCAACTGGATCTCCGTCGGAATCACCCAGGGGCGGGGAAAGAAAGACACCTTCAAGCAATATGCCCTTCCTCCCAAGGAAATCTTGCTCGCCCCTCTCCGTAAAGACTTCCGTTCCATCCTTTGCTCCCCTCCGCCCCGGTAGATCGGCTCCAAGGGTTCAACTGTCACCGGTCGATTTAAAACCAGCCACTGCGGGTCGCTTCAAACCCAGCCAGTGTTATGGTTGAACCGGGAGGTTCTGGGAGGAGCCTCCCGGTTGTTTTTATCATCTTCACCAAGCTGGGAAGATGTCAAGATTTTCCTTTCCTTTGATTCGTTTCCGATCGTTTTCATGACTCGTGCTACCTTTCCTTTTTTTTCGTAGTCTGGCCCATTTTTTCCGGCTCTTGAGAGACCTCGGGACCTTGGCCCAGTTCCTGGGACGCCCCTTCAATCCTCCCCTTGATCCGGTAGCTGCGGCCGGTGATCGGGATGATCTCGGCCCGGGACAGGAAGCGGTCGAGGATGGCCGTGGCGGTCGGAACGTCCCCGACAAGCGCCCCCCAGTCTTCCAGGGGACGGTTGGAAGTCATGATGGTCGTGCGGAGCTCGAACCGGCGCATGATGATCTCGAAAAGGTGCTCCCCTCCGTGACGGGGGAGATTTTTTAGCCCCATGTCGTCGACGATCAGGACGTCCGGACGGAGATAGCGCCGGAGCGTCTTGTTCTGGTCCTGGAAGGTTTCCGCCTGCATGAGATCCCCCATGGCATCGAAGATGGAGCGATAGAGGACGGTAAAGCCCATGCGGGCGTACTGGTATCCCAATGCCTGCACAAGATGCGACTTGCCGACTCCCGGAGGGCCGGTCAGAAGAAGATCGTGTTTCTCGCGCACCAGATGGCCGGAGGCAAGTTCGAAGATCCGTCGCTTGGGGATCGAGGGATTGAACGAGAAGTCGAAGTCCTCGATCCGCTTGATATCCCGGAACCCGGCTTCCTTGACGCGGCGGGCGATGGAGCGGTCGTTTCTGGTCTGGATCTCGTCCGAGACCAGAAGCTCCAGGAATTCGAGCGGAGAGAGCTGATTGGAGGTCGCCTCCAGCAAACGGATTTCGAGGGTCGACAAAAGTCCGGTGAGGTTGAGACGCTTGAGGTTCGTTTGAAGTTGGGGGGTCATGTCAGTCCTCCTTGAGAATGGCGTTGTCATCGATGGCGTTCTTTTCAACAATCTCCTGATACTCGGACAAGGGGCGGATCTGAGGATGGGTGCTGGTCAGGACCGGTGTCTCCGGAACGATCTTCTTTGACAGAACATCCCGGAAGAACTGGAGCCGGAACTGATGGGCGACAAGGGCCCGCCTGGCCGCCTGGTCCAGCTGGGCTGCCGTTGCGGTCCGGGTCAAGGTCAAAAAGCCCTGAAGAACCCGGATCGCTTCGACGCCTCGCACCTTGAAAAGTTCATGGCTCCAGAGGGCGGCGCTCTCTCCGATCCGGGCGGCCCGTTGCATGAGATCGGGAACGCCTTTCTCGATTCCGGAGCGCTTCTCGGGAGGGATGTGGGTCTCGACGGTATGGAACTTGCCCAGGGCGACCCGGGGATGAAGGCCGATCTCTTCGAAGCGGTCGTTCAGGATTCGCACGATCCGGTCGTTCCAGCGCACCCAGACTTCGCGCCCCAGATACTCGGGAGGAACCGAATAATAGGAGTGCTTGATCTCGATGTGACCGTCCCGGTGAACCTTCCTTCTCCCCTCTTCGTAGATCGGGAAGCGGGTCGGCGGAAGGGGCCGGAGAGTCTCCCGTTCGACCGTTCGGAAGACCTCGCCGACATGGGCCCGGGTTGTTCCGTGGATCCGGGTATCGGCGACGTTCTGTTCCCACTCTTTCAGGTAGGCGTTGAGGGCGCTCAGGCTTTCAAACGTTCGCCCCTTCAGGGCATTGTCCTTGACGAAGCCAATGCCCCGCTCGATTTTTCCTTTGAGATGCGGCGAGTAGGACCGTGTCGGAAGTAGTGCGGTGCCGTAATGGCGGCAAAAATCCCGGACAATCGGGTTCAGTTCCGGGTCGTACCAATCCGCTTTTTTGACGGCCGACTTCGTGTTGTCGGGGACCAGGGTTTCGGGAACACCTCCAAAGGCATAAAAGGCGTTTTCCACAAGACGGATGAACGCCTGTGTCGATTCTTTCAGAACCGCTTCGCTATACCCTTTCCGGGAATGACTCAGAACCACACGGAGAACATGAGCCTTTCTGCGTTTCCCTCCCTCCCGCAGCCACCATCCCTCCCCGAAGTCCACCTGGGCTTCGGCTCCGGGATTGACTTCCATCCGGCGAAAGGGGAGCGGGGTTTTTTCATGGACCGATCGGACATAGCGCTTTACAGAGCTGTAGGATCCGGAAAATCCATGATCAGCGACAAGGTCCTGATAAATCCGTTGGGCACTCAGTCCCTTGCCGATCTTTTTTCGGATGATCTCGTCAACGGACAGACACTGGCTTTGTCGTCCAACCTTCTGTTTTTGGAAGAAAGACCCGGGGGTCGAAATGGCTGGGTTTGACGAAGTGGCCTCTTCAGACCCGGGGGTCGAAATGGCTGGGTTTGACGAAGTGGCCTCTTCAGACCCGGGGGTCGAAATGGCTGGGTTTGACGAAGTGGCCTCTTCAGACCCGGAGGTCGAAATGGCTGGGTTTGACGAAGTGGCCTCTTCAGACCCGGGGGCCGAAATGGCTGGGTTTATCTCACTCCGTTGAAGCTTGGCGTAGCGGCAGACTGTTTCTCGATTGACCCCGAGTTCTCGGGCAATGCGGCGATGGGACCATCCCAAAGCCAGTAAACCTAAGACTGCGTCTCTTTGTGCCATTTTGAGTTTGTATACCATAGACACCTCCCTGTTGGTGGAGGCTAAATGGTATTTCCTTTCTCAAAGTGGCTGGTTTTGATTCGACCTCAGGTGGCTGGTTTTGACCGACCGCTAACATTCAACGAACGCTTACCCCGAAAAGGCGTTTCCATGAAGGTTCTAACGGGAGATAATGACCTTGTGACCCGGAAAATCTGCAGTGACGTGGGTCTTGATGTCGATTCCCTGATGTTGGGACAGGAAGTCGAAAAGCTCACCGATGACGAACTGGATGCCCTCGTAGAAGAGACTAGCGTTTTCGCAAAGCTTACTCCAATTCAAAAAGAGCGAATCGTGCACTCCCTGCATCGTAAGGGACATGTCGTGGGATTCATGGGAGATGGCATCAACGATGCGCCGGCGCTGAAAGCTGCGGATGTCGGGATATCGGTCGAAAACGGTGTCGATATTGCCAAGGAGTCTGCGGATATTATTCTTCTGGAAAAAAGCTTGCTGGTTCTTGAATAAGGCATTATCGAAGGGAGAAAAGTCTTTGGCAATATCATCAAATACATCAAAGTGGGATCGAGCTCCAACTTCGGAAATTTGTTCAACATCCTGGGCTCCAGTATGTTCCTTCCTTTCCTTCCGATGCAGCCGGTCCAGTTATTGACACAGAACCTTCTGCTACGACCTCTCCCAGACCGCCATTCCCTTCGATCATGTCGACGAAGAGTATCTGGAAAAACCCAGAAAATGGGAAATCGGTGACATAGGCCGTTTTATGCTCTTTATTGGTCCGGTCAGTTCCTTGTTCGATTATGCAACATTTGCCCTCATGTGGTTTTTGTTCAAGGACAATACAGTGAGTCATGAGGGTGCGTTTCAGTCTGGGTGGTTTATCGAAGGGCTTCTTTCCCAGACACTGATTGTCCATATTATCCGAACACGGAAGATTCCCTTCGTTCAGAGTCGGGCATCGACTCCTCTCCTGATTATGACCGGCCTGATCATGATGCTTGGGCTTATGATTCCGTTCTCAGCGTTTGGAGCAGAAATTGGGCTGCAAGCATTACCATGGAGTTTTTTCCCGTGGCTGTTTTCAATACTTGTCACCTATTGTTTTTTGACTCAGATGGTCAAAACCTGGTTTATACGGAGGTATGGTTTTAACTGAAGGAAAGAACTCCATCCTGCGATTTCGACGCTCCTTGACCCCGAAGATGCTTTGTGTTCAGTCCGGAGATCACTTGGTGTCAGGGGATTTTTCGGTTAAACATTCTGAACGCGCCCGGCAGCTCCCCTCTACAAGATGGGACGCCAGGATTTTATGGAGTAAAAGAGTTTTCTTATGTTAACAAGACCCTTCGAACGAGACCGGTGCCAATTTCCAGACGTTCGACAGGCTTTCTCTGCCCGGAACCCTTCCCTCCTCCCAGGCAGCACCAAATATCTGAGGAAACGCATGTCCTCAATTTTTGTCCCAGTAAAGGATCTACCGGGAAGCCATTCTTGCTTCAAGAGCGGCCAAGCGGTCGTGAACATTGATGGCCAGATCGATCTTCTGATCCAGGAGATGAAACCCCGAATCGATCTTCTGGTCGACGCGCTTGATCTCGGACAGAAGTTCATTTTTAACAGACTGGATCTCCACTTTTAATTCATTCCTGACGGAATCGGTTTTGCCGTCCAGCCGGGCAAGTCCATTGTCCATCTTGTCGTCCAGCCGCCGGATCTCGGACTTGATCTCCCGCATTTCCGGAACAACGATGTCTTGAAGACCCTGCTTGATGGATTCCAGAATGTTTTTAGGTTCTTCGATCATGACTGCCCCCTCGTTTTGTCTGCCTACCATTCATTCTAGGCCAGCCGGATTATTTCAGCAACAGTGCCAGGTCCTCGGCCTTCAAATGGGTGTACCGTTTAAGCATCTGGAGGGTCTTGTGCCCTGTAATGGCGGCTACCTGCATGGGGTTCAGGCCCTTCTCGAAGAACCGGCTGGTGGCCTCGTGCCGGAGATCGTGGAAGGTGAGATTGATCAAAAAGGACGGATCCGGCTTTTCTCCCTTCTCTTCACATTCCTTTTCGTAGGAAGATCTGGCCCGAGCGACAGCCCTGCGATAGGCCACAGCCACGGAATGGGAAGCGATCCCCCATACTTTCCCGTCCATTCTACGGGCCAGTCCGGACAAGATCCGGATTGCTTCCGTCGAGAGGGGAACGATCCGTTTGTCTCCGTTTTTTGTTACCAGGAGGGTCATAGTCCGTTTTTTTAGATCCACCATCTGCCAAGTCATTTCACTAATCTCCGCCTGCCTCATGCCCGTTTCAAGGGCGAATCGGACGATATGGGGGAGTACGGGAGATCCGGAGGCGGCGACGATCCTCTCCAGTTCCCCGGGACTCAAGCGCCGGTCCCGGCCCTGGGGAAGTTTCGGCTTCCGGATCTGCATCACCGGATTGACCAGCCCTGTCATTCCCCATTCCTTGACGGCGATCGTGAAGAGATGGGAGAGAAGAGCGAGTTCAAGTCTAACCATGTTTTCAGAGACTTCTTTGAGCCGATTGTCCCGATATTTTGCGATATCGGTTGAGGTAATGGAGGCAATGGATCGAGGACCGAATGCCTTTTTCCATGTTCCCGCATAGAGTTTTTCCGTCCGGTGACTTTTCTTCAGGACTGAAACTTCCTGAATATATCGGTCCAGGGCGGCGGCCAAAGTCGTGTTTTCGGATTCCTTGCGGGAAACGAAGATCCCTCGGTCCATTTCGTTTTCAAGATGTCTGGCCCAGACTTCTGCCTCGGTTTTCGTGCCGAAGGTGCGGGAAATCCGGTTGAATCCTTTCTTGTCGATCGTCGCTTCCCAAGCGCCGGAACGCTTTCGAAAATAGGCCATATGATCCTCCTTTTTATGACAGGGGAGGATATCATTTTTAAGTCAGCACGGCAACGGCACGGCAAATGCATTTTTATCGAAGGAAAATAGGCTTTAAAATGGCTAGTTCAAAGGGTTTTACATTATGAGTATTTCCGATTCGTAATCGACAGGTCGTCGGTTCAATCCCGACCGCCGGCTCCAATGTTTAAGCCAATCTTGAAAATTCATTGTCATAAAAAAGTTTTTGCCATAATTGCGCTATTGTGAGGCTTTCGGAACCCCTTTTCCGGAGGAAATTATGGCGACGATCCGTGAGCGTGGACCCTACCAGTGGCAAGCCCAAATCCTTCGCAAGGGTCAATCTCCCCAATACAAGACCTTCAACAATAAGGCAGACGCAGAAAAGTGGGCACGGCAGGTCGAAGCCGAAATGGACAGGGGCATTTTTATTCCCCGGAAAGAGGCCGAAAGAACAACGCTTTCCGAAGCTCTGGATAGATACCTCCAAGTAGTCACAATCCACAAGAAAAACCAGAGGTCAGAAAAAATCTACGCAGAAAAGTGGAAAAAGGCGTTTGGATCACGCTCTCTGGCCTCCGTTTTTCAGTCAGGTATCGCATCCTATCGTGAAAAATGAATAAAAGAAGTCTCCCCTAACATGGTACGTCTGGAACTCGCACTTCTTTCCTACCTTATTACGATTGCAGTCAAGGAATGGGGAATGTCAGGTCTGGTCAACCCGGAGATGCAGATCCGTAAGCCAAAGCTCCCAAGGGGCCGGGAACGAAGATTACTCCCGGGGGAACTGGAGAGGATTATCAATGCCTCGGAATCCCCCATCCTCCATGAAATTGGACTCTTTGCACTTGAAACGGCCATGCGCCGGGAAGAAATCGCTTCGATGGCCTGGAACATGGTGGATCTCAAGAAACGGACGGTGACCCTTCCGGAGACGAAGAACGGGGAAAAACGGATCGTGCCTCTTTCATCGGAGGCCGTAAGGATCCTGTCCGGACTGCTTCGGAGACTCGACAATGATGTCTAGGGGATGCGGTCGGATTCGATCACGCAAGCCTTCATCCGTGCCCTCTCACGCGCCCGGAAAGTCTACGAGAAGGAATGCGAAGAAAAGAGAACGAAGCCGGGTCAGGGCTTTCTTGTGAATCTGACCTTCCACGATCTCCGGCACGAAGCCACGGGCCGATTCTTCGAGAAGGGGCTGAACCCCATGCAGGGGACGGCCATCACCGGGCACAAGACATTGCAGGAGTTGAAAAGAAATACCCACCTGAAAGCGGAAGACCTTGCCGAGCTGTTGAAGTAAGCAGACTCGGAAAGCTTCTGGAATCGATCCGGAACAACC
>JAPTWQ010000085.1 GCA_028064945.1 Nitrospiraceae bacterium
TGTTTGCAATTGGGATCAACTCGTGATAAATATTTCTGAGCATCCTAAGCGGGATTAACTCAGCGGTAGAGTGTCAGCTTCCCAAGCTGAAGGTCGTGGGTTCGAATCCCATATCCCGCTCCAAATTCCACAAGCGCTTAGACAACTTCTTCCTGAACATCACTTTCCCGCTTGTCCGTTTTAGTGTCCGTTCCATCCGGAAATTTCCCCTTTGAAATCCGGTTGACCGCCTGGGTCAGATGAGCCTCGGAAAGGTGACTGTAGCGCATGGTCATGGCGAGCGTCTTGTGTCCCAGGAACTCCTGAACCGTCCGGATGTCCACCCCGGCCATCACGAGACGGCTTGCACAGGTATGGCGGAGACCATGCCATGTCAGATCCTTGATCACGACCGTCTCCAATGCGGGTAAATAAACCCGTCGATAGAAATTCTGAGGATCAAGATTCGTCGTCGGATTCTGTGACGGAAAGCACCAGGCGCTCATGACGCGCGTCTCCGCCCGGATAGCTTTCAGAATTTCAATGGCCTCGTCCGAGAGCGGAGCATGGCGGGTGCCTCCGTGCTTGCTTCGGGGGATGGTGAGAACATGGTTCGGAAGATCGATATCGGACCAAGTGAGGGAAAACTGTTCCTCACGCCTGAGTCCGGTCAAAATCGCAAATCGGACCAGCCGGAAATGCTTCGGGGTCATGGTTTCCTTAAGCCGTTGCTCTTCCCCTTCCGTCAGGAATCGGAGACGGCCTCGGGGGGTCGGCAGAAGAGAGAATCCTTGCATCGGTGAGCGGTCGATCTTTCCATCCCTCATGGCTTCGTTGAGCGCGGCCCGAAGATGTCCGAAGAAATGGTTGATCGTCTGAGGGCTCAGATCATGGGAATCCCGTGCTTCGTTCAGGATTTGCGAAGATCCGAAGGGCTCAGGTCGTTAATCCTCTTGTCTCCGATCCGCTCGATCCACCCGGCGGCATATCTCTTCTCGTTCGTTCCCTGACGGCTCGAGAAGCGACTGGCCCTCTCCGTCACCACCTCCCGGACGGTCGGAAAGATCCATTTCTTCTCCCGCTTCAGTTTTCAGCCTCTCATAAATGGCCTTGGCCGCTGTCTTCGTTCCCACCTTCCGGCGAATCCGTTTCCCCTCATGGCGCATGTCCACCCACCAAATCCCTGATCCGGGGGGATTCTCGACAATTCCTCGATCCCATCCTCCCTTGCGTGCCATATCATCCTCCTTTTTTGGCCCATGACGTGGGCGGGTGTGGGCCGTCAACCCCTAGCTCTTTGAGCTTGGCTCCGTGACGTTCCAATGTCGCCTTCCATGAGTCCTCTCGGGAATACCCCTCATCAACTTTCCTCCAGAAAAAAATCCGGGCTGTCACAGGATCTTTCCGCTCCGTCGAGGGAACAGCGTTCGCCCGTTTCCGGCAACGCTCGGAGCAAAACCGTTGTCCCTTGCGCTCGCCAAGAAAAAGGTCTCCGCAATTAAGGGCCGCGCACACCGACAAGGAGTCTAGAAGAGTCTCCATCATCTCCCCCATGCCTTCAGGCCAAGCGGGTTGATTGCCATGATGCTCCCGGATGCGTCCGACCACCTTCCCGAAGATGAGCGCCCGGCCATAAGAAGAGGTGCATAGCCCAAGGATGACGGAGTTCTCGCGTTCCCCGATATTTTCCCCCTCTTTTAAGCGGAAACCCGGACCACCCACCAACCCCTTCTGATTCAGTGTGATTTTTTCCGGGAACAGGGGCCCCCCACAGATAGAAATACCAACGATCGGGACCGCCTCCGTAGACATCTACTCCTCCCAGCTGAAAAGGGCTTCCTTCTGTTGCAAGGACCTCTCGAACCCCCTGCGATCCCTTCTGCCTGGCAACCTTCGTCAGTCACCCAAAAAACTCGACCTCCTGTCGGACCATTTTTGCGAAATGGCGGGGGCCGGGATCTGGATTCCCCTCAAGCGCAAGAAGATTGTTCCGGAGGCGTGAAAGCCCTTTTCCTAAGTTTTTGCCTGATCCCTTCACATGTAACCCGACGCTAAAAGTTTTTCGCGTTTGTTATAGAAATCTGCCTAACAACAGTATGAATTCGGGAGTTTAAGGAGTAAAAAGGAGATGCAATCAGATGGATAAATGGCGATGGAACAACTTTTCAGGATTGAAAAAGCCGCGGAAATGCTGGATGTTTCTCTAAAAACTCTTCGGAAGTGGTGGTACGAGCGGAAGATTCAAATTGTCAAGGTTGGAGGAGACGTCAGGGTCGCGGCTTCCGAAATTGAGCGGATTCAGAAGGCTGGCAAACGGGAAGCAATCGCGTTTTAGTGGGGAGAAGGCATGGACATAAAAAAGGCGGCCTCCGCAGACCGCCAAGATGAATCGCCTGAGATCGATTTTTCCACAGCCGAAAGGTTCTTGCAAGCCCTCGATCCGGCGGGGCAATTCACCTTTCAAACCCTCGGGGATTCCCTCAAAAATCCGGGGCTTGTCAGAACTATAAACGGAACATTTGCAGAGCATCGAGTCGAACTCTCCCGGTTGAATGATCAGGGAGCCGGAATCTTCGTCACAGTCAACAGGACGGACCTGACAGTGCGCAAGCGGAAAAACATCGACGCCGTCCGGGCCGTATTCCTTGATATGGACGGCGCCCCCCTATCGGAAGAATGGCCGGTTGAGCCGCACCTGATCGTTGAGAGCAGTCCCGGCCGGTTTCACGCGTATTGGCTTGTTTCCGAAGGATTCCCCCTTGATCAATTTGAAGACGTGCAGAAGTCCATTGCGGGCCGTTTCGGGGGATCTTTCCGTCCATGATCTGCTATGAATTTTTCGAAAAACCTCCGAATTCGAGTTTCTTGGTGAATTAGGCAGACGCCCTCATCTTCCTATATCCGGCCATTCCGAGCATTCCCAAGATTCCCGTTGCCATGAGCCAGAAGGTGGGGGGTTCGGGGGTGGCGGAAACCGGAGTTTGTGAAATGGGAGCACCAATTAAAAAGGTTAAATCAGCTGATGCATTGCCAAGAACATTTCCGCTCAATCCTTCAGAAACTGTTAAAACGTAAGTTTGTCCCACGATTGATTGAAAGGTAAGATCTGCGATTGTGCCATTTCCAGTCGATATATTGGTTGGAGCGGTAAATGTAAGGTTATTTGATGCACCACTTAGTGAACCAAAGAAAAATTCATAGCAGATCATGGACGGA
>JAPTWQ010000022.1 GCA_028064945.1 Nitrospiraceae bacterium
GGGCGAGATGACCGACCACCGACTTTGTAGCCCAACGTGTACCGTCCCCCTTCCCGCCTTCATAAAAAATGTTTTCATCTCTCGCTCTCTTTCTTGATTCGGGATCCGTCAACAAAAAGCATTCCGGGAAGGGAAAAACCCTCTCCCGGAGAATGCTTCCCGCCCTGGCAATCAGGGGTTGATCACATTCTGAAGCGTGGTCGACGTCCCCGCGCCCATCGTCATCGAGCCGGAGTTGATGAAATATGTGAGTCCGCCGGCGAGAACAATCCCAACAATGGCCTTTGTAGCGGCTTTTCCGATCGTCGTATTTCCCCTTCCGTTGTGAATGGCATAGAAGTCGTGAACCCCCATGCCGGCCATAATCACCCCGACCAGCGCGAACACATACATGATCAGGGCCCCGATCCCCTGTGTCCCTGACGAGATGCTCTGTGCCATCGATCCAAAGGTCTGTCCACCCATTTCGATTCCTCCTGTGATGAAATTCGTACGGAATTTCCGCACTCAGGGAGACGCCCCCGGCGCCTCCCGCCGTCATTCCCTGTAGGTGGCCATGGCCGATGCCATGGCCCGAGGGAGCGGTTCTTCCCTGTTGTCGGCCCTTCCGGGCCGGGCGAGGCTCTTCGGATTTCTTTCGGGCCGTTTCCGTTGACACTTCCGGCACCTCCGGCCCCGTTCCATCAGAAATTCCTCGGGCGATCCGGGAATCTCGATCTGTTCTCTGTGCCCGCAATGGCGATCCACAATCATTGGCGACTCCTTTATCATCATGTTATTTTTAAATACCATCCATGAGGAATTTAACAGACAGGACACTCTTCCCATTCCGAATACCCCACATACGTCGTTTTTTTCCCATGCTCGTTTTGTTCGAAGCGCCGGATGGTGCGCACATACATTTTTCCATCGCTTTGCCGGAAATACTCCCGGTCCGGCCTCTTCCCGGACTCTGTCGAGCACCCCGGGCATCCCGAGAGATGCGCGGATTTGCCGAGGAGCAGCACCCGCGCCTCGAAAGAGCCGTGAACCGGACAGGTGGCGGCGGCCCGGACAACTCCTCCGGACCGAAAGGCCGCCTGAAATTCCTGGGAGTCCCCCGAGACCTCCCCGGAATCGACCTCCCCTTCCGAAAAACTGGCCATCCTTCGGGAGCTCGCTCCTCTCGTCTCCTCGAAGATCCGGACGGTAAACGAGCAGGTTCGGCCAGCCGGGAGAGAGACCGAGATCTTTTGCCCGTCGCCCGAGGGGATCCTACGAGCCGGCGGGGCCGAGCCAAGGGCGATCGGCTGGATCCGCAGGGCATCTCTGCGAAGCTCGATCTCCCGCTCCCATTCCGCGACGACGGCCCGGGAGGTGAAAAACTCTGTCCGGATCCGGGCCCTCCGGAACATCTCCGGCAGGTCCCGGGACGGGATGTCCACGAGATCGGAGATCCAGCCGTCCAGAAAGAGCTTCAGCTCCGCCGGATTCTCGGGCAGCCTACGACCCGAGATCAACAACGTCTGGGTCAGGCAGACCTTCACGATCCGCATCCGCTCCAGGTTCTCCGAGCTGCATGAAGCGTCTTCTGGCGATTTCCTGACTGGTAAGGGGTTTCTGTCGTCCATGGGATCCTCCTGTCATGGGTTCGTCGTCGAAGCGTCTCTGGGCGAGCCAGTTTGAAGGGTGCGGGATAAACCGCGTCTCCTGCCACTGCTCCGTCTGCCGGTAGCCGTCGAGCGTCCGGAGAATGGCCTCAAGAGGGGGCCGCTGTCCGGACATTTTCTCCCAGGCCTGCCATGCGGCGAGCTTTCCGATCTTTTTGGGATAGGCGGCCCAGAAAGTTTCGAACTCCTTCGAATAGACCCCCTCCGCCGGAGGAGTTTCCGGCGGGTTCGGGCGTTCTGGAGGGGGAGTGGATGGGCCCTCCTCGCGCTTGCGCGCAGTGTTTGAGATTTCTGGAGTAATCTCTGAAGTAGTCTCTGTAGTAATCTCTGTATAATGTTTGGCGCTTTCCGCCAAACCTGCCTGGCTGATTTGGGAAATCTTGTTTGGCGGATTTGCACAGACTTGTTTGGCGCTTTCCGCCAAACCTGTTTGGCGGGTTCCGACATTCTTGTTTGGCGGATTTGTGAAACCTTGTTTGGCGCTTTCCGCCAAACTGTTGTCATTTAATGTTTTTTCAAGGGCCGACCAATTGATTCTGAAATGCAGTCTAGCGGGGATCCCTTTCAGTTCAGAATCCAGAATGCCTTTGAGATTTTTCCGGGCAGTCTCCTGCTCACGTCGAGTCAGACCGGTTTCTTCTTCCCATTCTTCGATGGTTTTGTAAAACCATCCATCGGATTCGGATGTCCTTTTGGACCAATAAACTGCTTGGCTTAGCATGACGGCCCCGGTGATTCCGATACCGAGCCGAACGAAACAACGATGGAATGCGATCGGGCGATCGAGTAAGCTTTGTAGCGGACTAAGACTGGAAAAAATCTCGACACTCATGGAATTCTCCTGACACACTCTGTTGTGGAACCCCGTCCGAACCCGTAAAATGGTCTGAATTTCTGGCTGTTTCCTCGTCCCCCTTCCGAAAGGAGATTATTTGTGCGATCCAAGATTGGGTTTTATGCCATCCTGTCAGGTCTGTTGCTTTTCCTGTCCATTGCTGGAAATGTCGTTCACCCAGCAATGGCTGACGACAAAGGGAATGTTTCAGATATTTCCCCTTACCAATGGGTTCTCTGGAAAGTTGTCCAGAATCCGCAAGGTCCTGTCGGTTTTCCCAAAGACGCATATAGAACAAAAAAATCATGCAAAACGCATATTCCCCGGAAAACATCCATTTACGAAGAAGAGGGCCCGAAAAAAAGGGGCTATGTATGCCTCCCTAGGGGATTGAAACCTTTCTATTCCCTTTCGCTTCGAAATGAAAATCATATTCCTGCCCATCCGGAACAGTCTTCACCTTCAGGTAACTGACCCGATCGGTGCCGTAAATGAAAAGATCCGAAGCCGCCCCTTTTTTGAGCGGTTCGACGATCAGGTGATTCTCGAAGCCGACTTTCGTCCCAACGAGTTTGAAGTCGTGGGGCCGGGAATCGCTCATGACGACCTTCAGAATTTTTCCGGGGAAGACGATATCAGTGAGCCTGTTCACCCGGCAGGAAATCTCCTGGGGGTCCGGAGGGATCCTCTCCCGGGCGTTGTTTCCCCCCCGGTCGTTTCCGGCGACGACCAGAGCGCGGCTTTGCCCCGGAGGACCAGATACGAGGGCACTCTGCGGATTCATCTGGGCTATGTGGACCCCGATTGTCCAGGCGATCGGACCGCCCACCAGAACGAAAACAACTAATCCCAGAACGTGACGGGAGTCGTTCGACAGCCATTCTTTCAGACGAATTCTCATTCGGGTTCCTCCTCCAAGATATTTTTCTTTAAGGCGAATCGGTCGAAAACTTGACGAGGCACTTATCGGAACCTCTCTCACAACCCAGAATTCCGCGAAAGTTGTCGGACCGAGAATAAAAATCTTTTTTTGTCCGGACAAAATAGTGAAGTCCATCCTTTTTGACCTGAACCCATCCCCGAACCCCGGACCAGTGGGGCCCAATCTTGAACGGCACACCCTCTGGAGTTTCAGTCGAAAAGACGGAGACGAAACTAAAAGAGGTTTTCTTGTTGAATTTTGTTGAGATCAACAGGTGCCAGGGAATTCCATAGACAATCCCCTCGATTCGAATCCTGTAGGTCCCCATGCGCAACGATTGATCGGAGTCTTCCGTCCCCGCCCATGTGAAAGGCGGATTGCTCAGGAAAAACAAAGTCAGTCCCAAGACGATTGCCGAGGCCTTTTTCATTTGCGCTCCCGTTCCGTTGTCTTCTCTTCGGCCCTCACGCCCTCGCCCCGCAAGAATCGTCAAGGGATCTTTCCTCCGTTTCCCTGGGGTCGAGCCCCGTCAAATGGAGAATGTCTTTCAGGCGGATCCGCCCTTCCGTGATCCGCTCGATCTCGATCGCCCGTCGGATAGGGAGATGGTTGGTGGAAACCCACCTTTGTATAGCTTGGGGACTTATAGACAAACGTCTGGCAAGTTCGGACTGATTGCCGAAATGGACGATCAAATCTTGAATGGAAATAGGGATGGTATTCATGAGAAAAACAATACAACAAAATGTTAAAATAAATCAACACATTGTTGAATTGTGCTACCCAACGTTAGGTTGTAACATTCCAAGCATGGAATTCAAAGAGCGACTTAGAAAAGCGATGGATGATATAAAAATTGACCAGCCAACATTGGGGAAAAATGTTGGCGTGAGTGTAACTACGGTCCAATATTGGCTTACGGGGCGGAATAAACCCAACAGAAATAGGATTCAGACAATAGCATCAATTCTTGGTGTTTCAGCTTCATGGCTCGAATTTGGCACAGAACCTTCGCCCCCGGTTGAAAAAACGATAACGGAATCCGAGAAAGAGCCCTTTCCCGTCGACAAATATGTCTTCATCCCGAGGTACGAAGCCAAGATCTCGGCGGGAGGGGGATATCACAACGGAGATCATGTCGAGATCTCCAAAACCCACGCTTTCAGGAAAGACTGGATCCGGAAGAACAACTGGCGCGAGGAGGATCTCTGCGTCGTCGAGGCCTCCGGGCATTCCATGGAGCCCAAGATCAGCGACGGGGACGTGCTCCTGGTGAACATGGCCGACAAAGCCCTCCAGTCCGGAGAAGTCTATGTTCTATCCTTCCCGGGCGAGGGGGTCCGGGCAAAGAGATTCCACCGGACGGCAGACGGCCGGGTGAAGATTTCCTCCGACAATCCGGACAAGGCCCAGTATCCGGATGAATTCTATTCTCCGGAGGAAGCCGCCCACCTCAACATCGTGGGAAAAGTTGTCCGGCGGGAGGGCAAGGTTTAGCGACTCAACCGGAGCATGCCGCTCAAAACGTTTTTTCACCTTGTGGGACTCGATGGAGACAGCCTTCCAAAAAGGCAGAATTCGAAGATGGAAATCGCTGAATGGTGAAAAAACGGCTAACTCGTCCTCCCCAGGCAAATTCTCCGCTTACTCTATCGGATGAATCGGTGCGAATAAAGAGAAAAGGGGATCTTCCAGCAGTTCTCATCAAGCGACTAAAGTGGTATGATAGAAAGACTGAGGAACTTTCGAGGGTGGAACTTTTCCTCATTGCCGAAGGGAAATTTCCCGAAGACAATGATCGGTTGTTTGGATATGATTGTGCTCATCAGAGTCAATTAGGGAAAGTTCATCGGCATTGGTATGGAAAAATTGATCAATGTCAGATGAACCTGGATCAGGTCGTTCCCCAGTTTGAAGAAGAGGTCAGGAATTATCTTCAGGAGAACGGATATCTGATGAGGAGCATCGATGAGAGCTGAAATCAGGATGGAATCTCTCAGTCAAACATTTGAACGTTGGAAGTCGGATACCCTTACGAAACGTCGCCCCGATGAACCGGAGAGGATGTTCATATTCGAAGACGAGGGAGACTACTGGAACGCGTTGGCCTCCCTCTTCCTTCACCATCATTGGGAAAAGGCTTTCCGAAGATTCGACACCTTCAGGAACAAAGCCGCGGATCCATTTCTGACGGAATCCTATGAAGTTCTTTCCTCTCTTTCCGGGAGATTGCCCGATCGATTTGCAGGCAAGGCTCCCGCAGTGTATTCAACACTGTTGAAGGCGCTCAAACCCAAAATGAGATGGCCCTGGACATATAGGTTTGTTGATATTATGGGAACAGTCGGGGTCCATCCATTGACTTCAGAATATGTGGTGGCACTTGGTCTCGTTCAACCGATGGAGCACCTTGCTTTTCTCATGTCCCTCTCGGAAAGTCCCCTCCTCCTTCGTGTGCTTGAAGATGGAACGATATCTATTTCACAAGACGGAGATTTTTCGAAGGGCAATGTGTCGGAGTTTCAGTTCCGTCTTCCGGAATCGGAAGAGAGTTGGAAGAGAGTTGAAAACCTCAAGGATGCCTTAGTCCACGATCCCGGAAAAGTCAGCATATTTACCCCCAGAACGTATTCGGGGTGGAAATCGATGAGGGAATCCTACGACGACCTTTCCGTCTGGAATGCCGGGAAGAGGGAGGGGATTGTTTTTCACTACGACCCGGAAAGTCGTCTTGAAAATAGAAACCGGTTCGAGTCCTCAAAAGGTCAAAGGGCATTGTCGGAGGAAATCCGTTGGGACACGAAGGTCTTTGACAAAGGCCATTCCACCCTCGTTACCGCCTCTCATTGATCCAATCGTGCGTGAGGAGCTTATCATGTCCTCCGGAATAAACCCTCTCAGAATTTCTCCCGGAGGGGGGGACATTCTGCTCATTTTTCATTCCGCCTCAGTGATATCCCTATAATCCCCCTCGCAAACCTCCCCTCCCGCTCAATTCTCCGAAGGAATCAGCATCGTTTCGACCTCGACCCCCTTCAAGAAGGCGAGGTTTGTCGCTTCCGCCAGGGTGCCCAAGAGGGTCATGAGCCATCGATGACGCTCTTCTGGGGAGAGGTCATTCAGCTTATCGGCGATCACGTGGGCCACCACTGCCCCCTCGAACTTCCGATCCTCTCTCGGCATATCTAGCGATGCATTGATCTCCATGAATTCGTTAAGGGCTCGTGCAAGATCGGTTGTTTCGGGGAAGAACACAGCAACTCTCCCTTTCTTTGGATAAGAATCAGAATGTCGTATGATTACGGGATGTTTTATTCTGGATTTTTTAAGGGAAGTTTTTGGGATTTCAGCGTTTTTATATGTTCGATAACTTTCAAGATCTGATATTTTGCTTTCAGTTTATCATCCTGCATTGACTGAACCAAACGAACCCGGCATATCAGGATATCTTTAATCGAGAAAGACTCGTTCCCTTCTTCCACCTCTTTCCAGAAATTCTCATCGAGAATATCCGCATAAAAAGTTGAATTTCCGTCCGAAAGCTTCCATTTCAGCCCCTTTTGGAAAACTGGAGAAACGATCTCGAATCTCATCTCATATTCATTCTCTAGAAGACTTTCGTCTCCCGGAGTATAACGGAAATACGGGTACTCCTCTTTCGAGATCGACATAGCATTTCCATCCCGACCAACCCGAAATTCATTGATTCCGTCTCGGTCAAGCGGCTCAAGAACCTTTGAAAGTTCTTTTCTTGTAGCGACATCTCTGTAAAGTTCAACGATTTCCTTTTTTTCTTCCAGTCTTTCTCCATCCGAGAGGGTGACTATTTTCGCTCCTTCCTCCCCATCTTCAATAGAAATGGCCTTTCTTCCCCTCATCCTTCTCAGAAATCCGACGAGACCCCCCTCAGGAAGAAATCCAAGGGCCTCCAGAAATGTCAGAGCTGTCGCAGAGGCTATGGCATCTTTACCATTAAGCTTATCGATGAGGGAGGTAATCCAGTTATGTAGTAGAACAAGATCGATGCCAAAGGAACTTTCCTTAAACGAAGCTTTGACCTTGACCTCGATCTTGGCGGTGTCTCCATAAAGAACATTCCCTGCAGCAGTGCAGAGGTCCCCCAAGGCAAAAAGGGCCCCCGCTAAGTCGCGAGCATCCATCTCATGGGTCTCAAGCGCCGGTCCACCATAGGTAATTCGGAAAGAAGCGTGGCTCGTCATCATCCCTCCATTTTTCGTTTTACCGCCCCATTATACCTTCAACCATTCAATTTGCTACTCCCCCCTCCGGGGATTTTTTGTGTCTTCTTCCCTTCTCATACCCATCTAACCTAATGCAACACAATGTTGACTAATTAAACATATTGTTGTATCATCTTCTACAGATCACCCCCCGCCCCTCCGAGGAGCGCCTACAAGACTCGGGATGAAGAGGCCCGAAGGCGGGAACGGGATCCGAAAGGAGAAACGGTCATGGCCCAGAGATGCGAACGATGCGGGGAAACCCTGATCCGGGAAGAACGGGAAGAAGGGAATCTGTGCTTCGAATGTTTCGAAGCCCGTCTCCCGGACCCGCCGCCGGAAGAAAAGAGCAGGAAAAAGATCGGAGGAGTCCGCAGATGAAAAGAAAAGAGGCGGAAGAAAAATGGTGCCCTTTTGCGATCCCGTTCAACGGGCTCGACGGAGTTTTGGGGAAGCTGTGCAACGACTTCAAGTACATCGCCGGAAAGTCGCCCTTTGAAATCAACGGCGTCCCCTTGAAAGCCAAATGCGTCACGGACAAATGCATGGCGTGGATTCCCGCCGGAGAGACCGAGGGATACTGCGGGATGGTTCCGGGACTCTCGCCATGACCTGTTCGAGCTGCGGAGGCCTCGTCGTCGGGCACAAGGACTTCCTGGACGGCCGGGTCGTCGTGACGGTCATGAAGTGCGCGAACTGCGGCCGGTCTCCCGGCGACACGCCCCGGAGCGAAGAAGATGCCGGCATTCGAAAAGTCCGGAGCCGGCTCAAGGCGATCGTCGGAGGACGAACGGACGAGTATCCCCTGGAGGAAGAGCGGATCGGGGATTTCGAGAGCGGTGACGGGGTCCGGAAAACGGCACCCGCCTCGACACGAAAGGAACCGGAGGTGGAGATGAAAAAAGAAGAGTCCGGGAAGAGGGAGAGGCGCCGCGAACGGCTGAAGATCCTGACCGACCGGTTCGGAGGCCCGTACCGGACGGCAAAGACGTTTCCGGGACTCTCTCCCGGAACGATGGGAAACGTCCTCCGGGGGACATTCTCGATGGGAGCGGCCCAGGCCCGGAAGATCGAACGGGTCGCGGGCCTTCCGGAAGGCTGGATGGACGGGGACGGTCCGCCGGAGGTGCCGGCGTCCGCAAGCCCTCCGGGCCCGCCCGTGGCCCCACGTCACATAGAACGAACGGCGGGACAGTCCCGGAAAGAGGTGCCGAAAAAACTCTTCGTCGGCAAGATCGCAGACCCTCCCGAATCTCCTCCTGTTCTGGGGAGTGCGGGGGCCGAGGGAAAAATATCCGAATATGGAAAGGCCGACGAGCTTCTGGCGGCATTGGCTGCGAATCCCCGGGTTCTTCGGATCGACGTGATCTCCGTCGTTCTGGCGGACGCCCGATGACGGCCCCGGACGAGACGGTCATTCATGCGGAAGCGCTCCATTCCCGTTCCGGAAAAGATTCCCCTGTCGGCTTTCTTGCCGGACTCTGGGCGGTAACGGGGGTGATCCTGATGGGGATCGGAATGGCCCTTCACGCCCCTTCCGGAACGCTCTTGGCCGGAATGAGGTAGGAGAAGAGCGGAGAAATGCTATCGAAGGAGAAAAAACATGTCAGCATTCAAGAATTCAATGATCTTCTCCGCTTTTGGAATCGTTCTCCTGGGGGCCTGTTCCACGAATCCGGCCCCGGTTGTGAACCCCGGAATGATGACAGGAGAAATCAAGGCCGATACTCCATCGGACGGATTCGGAATGGGGGGAGGCATGATGGGGGGAGGACCAGGCGGCGTCCCGACCTTACACTCTCCGGCAAGCGATCCGCCCCGCAACAGATTCGAAGTGATGAGCATCAATTCTGTCATCGACTCCCTCAAATCGGGAGATGAAATTTTTTTTGGAAGAAAAGACAAGAAGGGAATTACTCAATATGTCTATTGCAATGGATCATGTGTGATAACACCTCTTTCTCCGCCTGGTTGTATTTTGAAATGGGAGAAAAAGATAGAAGAACAAACAATCGTCGATCTTCGGTATATAGGGAAAGAATACCCCGGAGATTGGGAGGTTCTCCGATCATTTGCTTTTCCACTTTCCGAACATTTTCCGTTGATGGGGAGTAAGTGTTTCGATAAGGCAACTTCATACCAAGAACAGCTTAAGGAATCTAAAAACTATCGGAAGACCTATCCCAGCGACTTTAAGGCGACATCGCCGGCGGAAAAGGAACCCCGACCCAGTGGTAACTGATATTGAATTCGTTAAACATTCCGTCAATTTTGATGATTTGAACGCAATGAGCTTTTTTGATCCATTGAAATTGAACTTCGTTGAATTGACCGGGGGCGGTAGTCCATTTGATCCGACCTGTTCCTTTCGGATCAATTTCCCGAACAGATCCTTTTATGAAAATGGGAAAGGATCGAGGCTCGACAACCGAATTCGAGCCAGGCTGAAAACAATTACTGCCTCCCCGGAGTTCAGTTTCACCGTTCTTGTGGATCAGTAATGTCCCGCTGAATTGGGCAATACAACGCGGAAATGCGGAATATCCACTCAGATCCCATCTTCCACTCAATTGTTTTATTGATTCTTGTGAGATTTTGGAAGTTTTGACTTCGGCACACGCAGAAAAGAGAAACAGGCTCGACAATACAACAAGAAATCTGAACTTGGCTCCCATAAGCGTCTCCTTTTTTTGAAGGGATGAAGGAATTAACTCCATGCCCACCCTACCAAAAACAGGAAAACAAATCATGTCCGCAATATGCGGAGGGGATCGATCCCAGGGGGCTAAGCGAGCTCTGGGACTTTTATCCCGGACGGCGAACCGAATGCAAAAGGAGTGTGACCTATGGATGAGAAGACGCTGAACAAAAAGCTTCAGGAACTCGCCTCCCGCTTCCCGAAACTCGAGCTGGATCGCGAGAAAGAAAAGGACCTTTTGTCCCGGATTGTTATGAGTCCCGGGGTTTATGACGGAGCGCCGACGCTTCGGAATCCGGAAATTCCCGTCGAAGTTGCTCTGGGTCTTCTGGGGGCCGGATATCCGGAGACCGAGGTCAGAGACTTCCTGGATCTTTCAGGCGAAGACCTCCGGGCCGTCTTCCTGTACGCCGGCTCCCTTGTCGAAGAAAGATCGCCGGCCAGAAATTTTCTGGCCGGGGGAGAAGGGAAAATCGGGGGAATCTCAGCCCGCTGACCTATTCGGCCCAAACAGGTGTTCCTATATATGTGATGTAAAGAAAGGTCCCGTCTTTAAAAGATCCCACAGCCGTAGAGACCTTGGTTCCGATAACGAAATTGGCTTGTGGGCAAGTATTTCGAACGGCGGCAACAAAAGTATCAAAGGCTTCCTTATGCTCATTCCTTTTGGATTCAGTGATTGACCTGATAAATCCTTTGTTTGAAATTTCGATGGCGGAGGTGGTTTCAATCAATCCCCATACTTCTTTGATAGTCACATCGAAAGGAATGGAATCCGTTGTCAAAACATACATCAGCAACCTCCATCGAAAGAATTTTAAGGGACATAACTCCATGCCCATCCTACCAAAAACAGGAAAGAGGAACATGTCCGCAAATGCGGTTCGGGTTGCCCGCCACGCGGCGAAGATGAGGTCCCAGGGAAAAAAGAAGCTCAGTCTCTGGGTGACGCCCGAAGAAGAGCAGTTCATTCGGGCCTTCATCCTCGAGCCCCAAAGACGTCAAAGAGAAAGGGAGAACCGATGAGCCTGATGGAATTTCTCGATATCCGGAACGGAGCCCTCGTCCCAAGCTATAGGGAGGCCCTTCTCCCGTTTCAGTGCGAATGGTGCGAAGACGTGGCCGAGAGCATCACTCTCACTGGGGACAACTGGATCTGCCCGGACTGCATCGGGAGGATGCGAGGAGACGCGCGATGAAGCGAACAGCGCTCCCGCTGGATGACATGCCGCACGAAATCATCCTTAAAACATGCCCTTTTTGCGGAGAACATGCGGCCACCATCGTTGAATCCGGACAGCTTCCCGCGAATCCATTCTACGTTTTGTGCGACTGCTGCCTCTCATCCGTTGATTCATTCCCAACCCCGGAAGAGGCCGCACGAGCCTGGAACACAAGAGTTTGCGCCGAAGACAAAAAAAGACGGAGGAGTGATGGGGCGGGAAGCGGCCAATAATCAACGCCAGAAAAACGGGGTCAAATCCCTCCTCGACCGGCTGTGCCTGGTCTGTCCTCTGCCCGACTGCTTCCACAAAAGTTCCGGATGTCTCCATCGGCAGGAAAACCGGCCCCGGGGAGAAGAGCGTCTCTCCTCCCTGGAGCAACGGGAAAAGAGATTCGGATATGAGTGAGACGGATAACCAGCCCGGTGGTTTCGTCACCGGGACGTCGCGGCCGCCGGTCTTCGGGGCCGGAATTCTTGCGGAGGGCAGGATGATCGAAGAAGAATCGACCGATTCGGAAACGGAAGTAAGCCGGACAGTCCTCGTCCGCCAGTATGGTCTTCTGACCCCGATCGACTGGGATCAGGATTGTCAGGAACATCTTTGGCTCCAGAACAAGCTGTGGAACACCCTGGTCGAGATCGATCAAACGGCTCGGGGGCGGTATTTTGCTCTCATGTCCGCCGAACCGGACGTTGACGAGATCGAGCGGCGCCTCCTCGCTCTCAAGGAAGAAAAGGAACGACTGATCTCCGAGAAGAAAAACCTCCGGAAAGAGGCCCGGAAGAAGGCGGGCGTCGATACGTCCGCCCAGGACCTCCGGATCGCGGAGATCTCTCCGGACATTCGGGAGCTGGCAAGGGTGGCGAAGGAGAAGCGGGCCGAAGCCCGGGCGCGTCTCAAACCCGAAATCGATCGGATCGAGGCATCCCGGAGATCCGACGTCAAGGCGGCCCGGAACGCCTCCGGGCTCTGGTGGGGAAACTACAACGCCGTCTGCGCCTCCTACGAGACGGCCCGGGTCCGGGCGATGAAATCCGGAGCCGAAC
Source organism: Nitrospiraceae bacterium (assembly GCA_028064945.1). The sequence continues at coordinate 12,618 of JAPTWQ010000022.1, forward strand.
TCAAGTTCCATTCCTTCGACGGAACCGGCCGCTTCACCTGCCAGATCCAGGGCGGGATGACCGTCTCCGAATTCTTTTCCGGAGAGAAACAGGCGCTCGTCGCCGCCGATCCCGTGTCCCCGGACGCCTTCTGGCACCCCTCCCGCGGGGAGCGGCGCCGGGCCGCCCGGACGATTCTCCGGATCACCGTCTACACCGGCAAGGATGCGGCGGGAAAACCCTTTCGCCGGATGTTGTCTTTTCCGATGGTCGTCCACCGGGAGATCCCGGAAAACGCGACGATCAAGCAGCTTGTCGTCTCCCGGAAACGGGTCGGAACGGAGTTCCGCTGGTCGGTCACGCTCACCTGCACCCTGGCGGGGTCGGGACAACCCGGCGTCCGCCCGGAAGGATCGGGGGCGTGCGGCATCGACCTCGGGTGGCGGCTCGTTCCGGAAGGCCTTCGCGTGGCCACCATTGCGTCGTCGACCGGCATCCGCCACATCGTCCTTCCGGAAAAGACATTGAAGCGCATGGACCATACGGAAGACCTGAAAAGCCGCATCGATCAGGAATTGAACCGGGTGATGGCCTGGTTCCGGTCCCAGTGGCCCGCTCTCGCCCCCTTACTACCGGACGATCTCCGGGAGCTGTTTCTCCGGCATGTCCGGGCTCCGAAGGTGTCGGGCCGGAAACTCGCCGGATCCATCCTCTCCTGGAGGGACCGGCATCCGGATTTTCGTCCGGATCTCCTGTCCGCGCTGGAGACGTGGCGGAAGAACAACAAGCGCCTGACTCAGGAGATGGACCATCTCCGCGACAAGATCCAGGCATGGAGGACGGACTTCTACAGAAACGAGGCGAAGCGGATCGCCGGCTCCTATTCCGTGGTTGGAATCGAGAACTTCGATCTCCGGGAAGTCGTGACACTCGAAACTCCGGAGGGAGAAAAGACGGACCAGCCGGCCGGAGCCCGGGCCAACCGGGTCCGGGCCTCCGTCTCCGATCTCCGCAAATGGATCCGGCTCCAAGCGGTCAAGACGGGAGCGACGGTCATCGAGATCCCCTCGAAAGACACGACCCGGGCCTGCTGGAAATGCGCCCATGTCAACCGGTCTTCCGATCCGGGGGCCCTTATCTGGACGTGCGAAGTCTGCGGGGAGCGCTGGGACCAGGACGAGAACGCCGGACGAAACATTCTGGCGGCGACCTGCGCGAACGGGAAGCGGCCGTAAAAATGCGGGAGGTTCGCGGAGCCCTGGCGGACAGGCTTTCCTGTCCGGTTTTCCGGGAAGGTGACGCTCGCTCCGGAAGACGAAAAAGGGGGTTCGCGAAAAGAACAGGAAAAAACGCTTGGGGCCGGGACCTTCGACGAGGAAGGTTATTGATGCCTGCTCAGTGGCTTGGTGACTGAGACTCATCCACTTCGTGGACGGCGACTACAACATGGGCGTTATTGATGCCTGCTCAGTGGCTTGGTGACTGAGACGTCCTGAGAGATGAGGCCCGACGACAGGGCGGAATCGTTATTGATGCCTGCTCAGTGGCTTGGTGACTGAGACAGTGTGAGGGCGGCAATCGACGGTCCCGTTCCGAGTTATTGATGCCTGCTCAGTGGCTTGGTGACTGAGACCACTCCTGTCACGGTTTTCCTCTCCGATTTCTCGATGTTATTGATGCCTGCTCAGTGGCTTGGTGACTGAGACCAAGGTGTTCTCAACCTGTCCGAACTATCCGGGTCGTTATTGATGCCTGCTCAGTGGCCTGGTGACTGAGACTAGGTTCTCCCGGGTGCATCTCCAATCTCCGCACGGTTATTGATGCCTGCTCAGTGGCTTGGTGACTGAGACGTCGGGGATGCGAAATGCAGGACTGACTTTGTCAAAACGTTTCAAAGACCCAAAGTTTCAGAGACCAAAAATTTGGTCGCGTAGTCAAGTGGAGACCTAGCCCGCCCTTACTGGATCTGGCTGTCACGCATCGAAACCATTGTAGTAATATGCCAACCTGACCTTGGTGACGTTCAGCGCTCCCTGGGTGGTCCACTT
>JAPTWQ010000045.1 GCA_028064945.1 Nitrospiraceae bacterium
ACCTGCCCGCAGCGGTGGGGGTGGGCGTTTCTCTCCGACGGCTGGCCATGGGTGGCCCATCTGGTGTGTCCGATCGCGGTGTGTCCCGGAGGAGGCTGTTTTCCCATGCGTTCCCGGAGCTCCCGGGTGGCTCCGACCGTTCGCACCAGAACCGGATCGCCCTCGGAAAGAACCAGGAGCCCGGCGGAATCGTATCCGCGATATTCCAGCTTTTCAAGGCCGTCGACGACGGTTTCAGCTGCCCGTCTGGTTCCTGTATAGCCAAAAATGCCGCACATGAAGCCTCCTCATGATCGAAGAAGATAGCCCGGCCTGCCGGTCAGAAGAGAGGGGCAGGCCGTTTTGGTCAAAAAGAGAGCTGGACTGTCATGGATCTTCCGGTAAAACCGTTCATCGATCCGGAATCCTTCATGGTCTTAAGATCTGGTTACGATGGCTGTTCACGGTATGAATCAACCATGCTGTAAAATGGGAAGAAACCCTCTTCATCCGGGTGATGATGTGCCGCTGGGTCTGTGGAGGCTCACGAAAGGGGTCCGGGATCACGATGTCGCCGGAGGGATCCCATGCACCAAGCCAGACCACCTTGGAAAGTGCCATCTCCCCATATCTCCTGAGCCCTTCCCTGTTGGAGTCGTCCATGATCAGGATAACGGTCGCCCATGAGATGTCTTCAGTGGAAATGGGGTTGGACAAATGGTCGGAAAGATCCACGCCAAGACTTTTGGCCTGTTTGGCATAATCCTCCGGGGACGGTTGGGAATCGAGTGGAAGAAGCCCCCTGGAGCGAATTTGAAAGAGCTCTCCGGGGAGACTTTTTTTGAGAAGGATTTCAACGACCGGGCTCCGGCAGATATTCCCCAGACACAATACGAGGATGTTTCCGCCCAGTGTGAGTGCTCTTGCGCGTTTTTTGGATTCCCGTCTGGCTCCAAAAAATCGAAACGCTTTGAGTTTTCCGACTTTTCTTTCAGGTTCGATCTCGTGTTCAGAAGAATCGGCAAATGACATCAGTGAATTTCCCACCCATGAACGAATCTGCTTTGATGATCCCCACTGGATTCAATCATGTTTTAGCAGATAATTCAATTGATGGGATTGTCTTATCAGTCAGGGAAAATGTCAAGCTTTGTACAGTCTTTCGGTTCAGATATCAAAAAAAGATATGGGCAATTCAAAAAGAATTCTGGGACTTTTTCTATCTTTCAAATAGAAAAAGAAGATGTGCAATGATGTTTTTATGGAAAAAAAGGAGTCTGGCAGTCCAGGCTGATCAGAAGATCTGATGGCCATGATGTGCCCATTTCTGAAAAATGGGCAAGTGTCATTAAAAAGCGGGCGACTTCTGTCTCTGTGAATAGTCTTCCCATGGGAGAGGAACGTTTCAGTTTCTCCAAGATGGCAGGGTTCATGTTTGGAGTGGTGTGTCCAGGGACGTGGATCATCGTCACCCCCCCCACAAAGATTCCCTTTGGGGCAAGCTCGATCTTCCATTGCCGGATCAGTCCCTTTAACGCACCGAGGTAGGTTCTCGCGGAGATGTAGCCGGAGACGGCCAGACGATCAAGATCCGGCAAGAGAAAGAGAAGGCTTGACCCCTTCTGGAGATGGGGCCGGATCTCCTGATGAAGCTCCTGAATGCCCCTGAGCGCGGGCAAAAGGGAGAAGGGATCCTGTTCGTGACGATGGAAGGTGGGGTGGGCCAGATGGTAGAAGGTTCTGAGTCCCCGCTCTCTCCAGGGGGATGTTTCGGGAAGCTGGGACTGGAGCGGTGACAGCATGTCCAGTCTCAGCCAGTCGCAGCGTTCGGGAATGGAGGGAGGCCTGTGATGCGATCGACCTGTTGCGACCGGAGATGTGCCCATCTCTGTCAGGGCGTGAAGAATGGCAAGTCCGACAGGGGAGGTCGCTCCGGTGACCAGATCGACAGGCTCTTTGATCACGGGCTCCCCGATCAGTCGATGATGGCGCTTTTGAGTGTCTTTGGGAATGTCGTGAGGTTTTGTGCGCCTGTTTCCGTAATGGCGAGCATATCCTCGATCCGGATTCCCCCGACTCCCGGGTAATAGAGCCCTGGCTCTACGGTGATGATGTGACCCGGAGCAAGAAGTTCACCGGAGCGCCCCACTCTTGGCGCTTCATGGATTTCAAGACCCACCCCGTGGCCCGTCCCATGGAAGAATCCTTCCATCCGTCCATCCGGTCGGATTCCGGTGGGATAGCCCATGGAGGAAAAGTGGGCGACGACCGCTTCGTGAAGAAGCTTTGAGTCCACTCCCGGTCCGGCAAGGTCGATGGCCTTGTTCTGGGCATCGAGAACGGCCTGGTAGTTTCTTTTGAGTTCCGGTGAGACAGCACCCTTGAAGAAGGTCCTGGTCATGTCGGAGTAGTAGCGGGTTTCTTCATGGCTCGGGAAGATGTCGAAAACGATGGGAAGGTGGGCGGGAAGCGGCCCTGTTCCTTCCATATGGGGATCGCAGGCCTGTTCCCCTCCGGCAACGATCGTGTGGCGGCCCAGAAGGTTTCTTTTGAGCATCTCCTGCTTCAGGACGGATTTGACACGCTCCGAGGTCAGGTACTCCCCGTCCACCCAGATCAACCCTTCCCTGATTTCTGCTTTCCTGAGAAGCTCAAGCGCAATTTCCAGGGACTCCTCGACTCCGATCTGGGTCTCCCTGACCCATCTGATCTCTTCGGGGTTCTTGAGAGCCCTTTGCGGATAGAGTTCCCCGTCGGAGACAACGATTTCGATCCCTTCGGATTCAAGGGCCCTCGAGTAGCCGGAGGCGAGATCGAAAGGAACCAGAACCCGGTCGAAATGGCGATCTTTCAAAAAAAGTGCGGCGATCGCCGGGAGGGTGGCCCTTTTCCCGTTGGCCTTGAGTCTCTCCTCAAAGGTTCTGGTCGGGACGACCTCGTCGACGGTAGCCTGTTTTTTGCCGCGGTCGACTTCAAGGTCCGAGAGCAGGAGGGAACGGGTGGTGGGGGTTTCAATATAGATGACCGGGTCGGGAGTCAGAAAACGTGTTCGGTAGAAGAGATCAAAGCTGGCCTCTCCCGAAGCAATCAGAAGCTTCGGGAGAGGGGTGCTTCGAGTGGAAT
>JAPTWQ010000117.1 GCA_028064945.1 Nitrospiraceae bacterium
CGGGTTCCCGGAAGAACCGCTTCGCGCGCCAGTTGATCGGAGTGAACCACCGGAATGCCCGCTTCTTCGAAGAAGCGGGCAACATGGGACTTTCCGGCGGCGATCCCTCCAGTCAATCCGATCACGATCATCCAGAGTGTCCTGGACGGGCGTCATTTCCCGTTCGTCCGGTACGGGAAATGGCACGGGACTTTTCCTCCATCCGGAGGAAATAGCGTCGTCCGGACTCTGCCTCGATTCCAAGAATCAAGGCCCCTGTCACGAGACCTCCGGCTTCAAAAAGATGGGGTTTCAGAAGCGGGTCTCCCAACGGCGACCAGACGATCCACAGAAGACGGGAAATACCCCCGACTGCCATAGCTATAGCAACACCCAGCAAAATCACGGTCTCTTTTCGGTGAAGCCATCGTACCACAAAGCTCCACATGACAAGGGCCACCAGCGCGGCAAGAAGAAGGAGCTCGGGGACGACAAGGCCCACATGGCGAAATTTTGACGGCAATCCCAGAAATCGTTCCAGAATCCAGAACATGTCCAGAATCCCTGGAAGAGCCACGATAAAAATCGTCATCCGCGTCCGGAAAGGAAGAATCATGGCGTGACACCCCCAGCCGGTGCCGGAGGAGTCAGGTGCGGACGAGCGTCAGATCCAGGCTTCAGAATGCCTTTCTGTTCGAGCTCCCCCCGCTTGATGATCTTTTCAAAGAACAATCGCTGGCGATTCTGGGGATCGAGCTCGAGCCCCTTGCGAAAGTAAGGCATGGCGTCACGGGATGTTCCCTGGGTCCAGAGAATGGACCCCAATGCGAAATAGGGTTCAGGCTGATCCGGATCGTACTTTATCGCCGTTTTCAGCTCCTTGATCGAGGGCCCGATGGCTTTCACCATCCTCAATGCCATTCCCAGCTTGAAATGCGCCATCGCCATATGGGGATACTTGCGGACAATTCCTTCATAGAAACGGATGGCGCCATTATAGTCTCCCTTCGACACCATACGGTCCCCCGATGCAAACGGGTAAGGAACTTGACGCGGAGAACTGAGGTGAAAAAAATAACCGACATAAGCGACCAGATAGACGATCAGGCCAATCCAGCCGATCCGCGCCCATTTCTTGACCCGGTCTTCCGATGCCGTCCCCCGTGCCTTTCGGACAATAAATCCTGTCCCCACTGCCGCCAATACGATGGCCAGAAATGCGGTTCCAACCCCAAGTCCCAAAAGAGACAGATTCATGCCTTCCAGAATGGCATGCCGATCCGCACTTCCCTGAATTTCCATTCTCCGGACCTTCCTCCTCTACCCAAGCGGTTAACCCGGATGGGCGTCCACCCAGTTTTTCCCGTGCCCGACCTGTACAACCAGAGGAACCTTCAACCGAAGCGCCCCTTCCATCACCGAACGAACGACCCGGGAGGCTTCTTCAAGTGCGTCTTCCCGGACCTCGAAAAGAAGCTCGTCATGAACTTGAACCAGAAGGTCTCCGACATCCGGATGGTCCTGTCGGATCCGACCGAAATCGACCATCGATTTTTTGATAAGGTCCGCCGCGGACCCTTGCAAGACCGTGTTGACAGCCATCCGTTCTCCATATTCACGGCTCCGGCGATCCGATGCGAAAAGTTCGGGGATTTTCCTTTTCCGTCCCAATATCGTGCGAACTTCCCCCAGCCTTTTCGCATCCCCCAGAATGCCATCGAAAAAAGGTCCCACTTTCGGATATGCTCCGAAATAGCGGTCGATGAAATCCTGGGCCTCGCCCGTTTCGACTCCCAGGTCCTGGGACAGGCTGAAAGCCGACATCCCGTAGAGAATCCCGAAATTGATCGTCTTGGCCTTTCTCCGCGTGTCGGACGTGACCGGCTCGCCGAACAGAAGACGGGCCGTCCGGGCATGAATGTCTTCGTTTCTTTCGAACACGGCCATCAGCTCCGGGTCTTCGGAAAAATGGGCGAGAAGACGCAATTCGATCTGGGAGTAGTCTGCCGACAAGAGAAACCGGTTCTCTCCGGCGACGAAGCATTTGCGGATTTCCCGACCGGCCGCACTCCGCATCGGAATGTTCTGGAGATTGGGGTTCGATGAGGACAGTCTGCCCGTCGCCGTCACCGTCTGGTTGAACTGACCGTGGAGTCTTCCCTCCGGGTCGATCCCCCGGGATATGGGTTCGACGTACGTCGAAAGGAGCTTCTTCATCTGACGGTAAGACAAAATCTTTTCCGGAAGGGCATGCAAGCCGGAGAGTCCTGCCAACGTCTCTTCGTCTGTCGAATATCCGGTCTTTCCCTTCCGGGCCGTCGGAAGACCCAGCTTCCCATAAAGAATCTCCCCCACCTGTTTGGGAGAAAGGATGGTGAACCGGGCACCGGCCAGCCGGTAGATCTCTTCTTCCAGATCCTTCGCCAGAGATTCGATGCTCATCCGGGCATCTTCAAGAGCCTGCCTGTCGATCCGGATCCCCGACATCTCCATCTTGTAAAGAAGCCTGCCCAACGGAATCTCAATTGTCTGCATCAACGTCAAAAGACCTTCTCTTGCCGTTTCCTCCCACAGTTTTGACAGAACTTCCCGAACAAGTTCAGGCCGGCTTGCCGTTTCCGGAAGAAAATAGCGGGCAGCAAGATTTTCCAGAACATAATCCCGGTGACCGGGTTCCAGCAGATAGGCGGCGATCGTTGCGTCGAAGGAGAACGAAAGTCCGGTTTCAAAAATCCGTGGACATTCCCTGTAAAGACGGGTCTGATCGAAACACCATACCGGGCGCCCTTCCGATTTCCAGATGGACACTTCTTTCAGCACCTCATCCTGGGCGGACAAGGGAAAGAAGACCGCGCGATGTCCCTGATGGACCCAGAACCCCGAACCCGGAACAAGATCGATACCGAAACCCGGACAACCGGGAACCTCCGGCAGCTCGTTCTGAAACATGGGTTGCTTCTCCGATGTTCTCTCCCGTCCCTCTTCCTTCCTGGCGGGGGAGGGATTTCGGAGTTCGACGGTCTTTTGGACGCGGGACAGAAGTCCCGGTGCTTCAAGCTCCTGAAGAAGCGTCCTCAGGGATTCCATATCGGCGGGAG
>JAPTWQ010000124.1 GCA_028064945.1 Nitrospiraceae bacterium
TGCGATTGTTGGGTGATTTGAAGTAGAATACCCAAGTTTCCCGCTTCAATGGTGAGTGTAGCTCAAGGGCAGAGCACTGGTCTGTGGCTCCAGGGGTTGGGGGTTCGAAACCCCTCACTCACCCCAATTTTTTTTCATGAAATACAATAGCTTAGAATCCTATCCATTTCTTTGTGTCACCATTTTGTCACTATTTTCTCCCGATTTCTTCCAGAGCGCATTCGCCCTTTTCCCCACTTCCGGATCCACAGAAGGAATCCATCGGCCGTAACGTTTCCGGATCATTCCCCAGTCTCGATGACCCATCTGTTGGGCGACGAACATCGGATTTTCTCCCGCGGACAGAAGCAGGGACGCATAGGTATGGCGCGTCTGATAAGGATTCCGGAACGGTACTCCCGCTTTCCGGAGAAGACTTTCCCAGAACCGGTAGATCTCCTGGTCCATATAAAACGGCTTTCGTGTGAGGGGATGGCAAAAGACGCGGCCTTTTGGCCCCTGAAGAAAGGTGTGTTCCTTCTGTCGATCCAATGCCTCCTTCGCCGGGATCAGGAGAATAATATCCCGATGCCCCGATTGCGTTTTTGTTTCCTTCACATGTCCTCGCAGGACCGCCCGTCTTACCGAGACGAAACCCTTTTCGAAATCCACATCTCCCCATTCGAGTCCAATCAGTTCGGACGTTCTTAATCCCGACCAGAATGCGAATTGGAAAAGGTTCCGTGAGATCGGATCGGCGGCGTCCAGAATCCGGACAATCTCGTCTGGTGTGAAAGGTTCTGGCTCTTTCGTTGCAAGGGGAAGATTTTTGATGCGATCGAGGGGATTCCGGTCGATCTGGCCATCCTGATAGGCATCCGCGAAAATGGCCCGCAAGGGTGTCAACAGATTGTTGATCCTCTTGTTCGTAATGTCCGTGAGGGTGCCGATCCATTGCCGGATCGCCTGTGTCGTCAGATCTGTCATCTTCAAGTGACCGAACGCCGGAATGAGGCGATGGTTGACCGCCGAACTGTAACCCCGGAAAGTCGAGACGGAAAGTGTCCTCTCCACTGCATCAAGCCATCCTGTAAGAGCCACGGAGATGAGGACGCTTTCGTCCTTGTCCTCGTTCTTCCGGAAATACTTGGAGGGATCGAATGTGCCCTGGGCGATCTCAAGGAGGATCGTGGATCGGAGTCGTTCGGCATATTTCAGGTTTTGCTTTGTGGGTTCCAGTTTCAGCGTTTTCTGGAACCGCTGACCTCTCCAGTAGAAACTGATCTGGACGGATGTGCCGCGAACGCGGATTCCTGACCCTCTACCCATGATTGGTACGCCTCCAGGTTAATAAGAATATGGCCATCAGGGGCCTTGGTGAAGTGTATTCCGGAGGCCCACATGCCCGTGGCGATTTTACCACGGACGGCAGAAGGGGTGTATCCGGTCAGATCGCAGAATTTTTCGATTCTGATCCATTTCAACGGGAGGAAGGTCAGCATGTGCTCTCCCACTCTTCGACTGTCCAGAACATGTCAATCTCCCTTAAAATGCCGATGTCCGGTTTCCGTCTGGAACTCCGGGATTTCCTTTTCCACAGAACCCCGGAACAACTCTTTGGAAAAGCTGTTGAACAAGATCCTATCTGCTTGCGATTACGAAATTTCATCCGTCTTGACCGGAAATTGACCATTATCTGAAAAGGTTGGCACTCGATACCCTTCTTTCTTCAGTTCCCTTAGAAACTCATACATCTTTTCTTCCGTAGAGAAACAGAAATCTTTCCCGTCCCGGGACAGACCGATGGGAACGCGCTGTGCCTTGTCGATCCACTCTTGCTGTTCACCATGCCTTTTCAGCCAGGAGGACATTTCCTCTTCAGTCATGCCGGATTTCAATGGCAAGAGTTCCGGAATCGGAGTTTCCGATTCGAACCGAACGACGGCCACATGAACCTCGAACCCATGGGCAGATTCGTAGGCGTAGACATCCGATTTAAAATTGTCCGAGATGAAACGAACATAGGCCATTCCGGTTCCTTCCTCTCCCTGTTTAACTCTCGCTTCTGAGTGTGGTCTTGACGCTTGTGATAAAGTGGTCTTGTCGAGTTATTTCCACTTCCTCAAGGACGCCCTTCATGCAGGATGAATCCGTTACGGTGATTTGCCCGCAGTGTCGATCGGATCGTTTCAATATCGAGAAGACCGGGAAAGATGTGCGACGGATCACCTGCGCCCGTTGCGGATTCGAAGCCACCGGGGCCGATCTGGAATTTCTCGTGAACAAGACCGTCGTCAGGGAATTGTTCCGGACCCGGATCCAAAAGGCGTTCTCTTTTCTGAAACGTCTGAAGTAGTTCACCGCACAGCCTCCCGTTTCTCGTCGCATCTTTTCAGAAGCCCCTTGATCTTCCGTTCCTCTTCCGGCGTGACCCAGACCGTGAGTTTCTTCCGGCCCTGAGATCTCATCTTCTCCGCATACCGGGCTTGCCGAACGGCGTTACCGGAGATGTTTTTCTTTTCTGTTTTTGGTAGGGTGGGCATGGTCTTATCATTCATCCCTTCAAAAAGGAGTTTCCATGAGAGCTAGATCCGGATTGATCGTTGTATTGTCGAGTCTGTCTCTCTTTTCCGCTTGTGCCGAAGTTAAGACCTCTTCTATAGGCCAGCAATTGATGGAACGGTTGGCCGGAAGATGGGATGTAATCGGTTATTCCCAATTTCCAACTTGTATTGCTCAGTTCAGTGGAGAATTGACCATCCGTAAGGATGGGATTGCGTCTCTTCTAGGGGACAACGCATGTTTTCAGTCCGGGTCTGTCTCGACACTTCTTTTGCCTGCTACCTTCATTTCCATCCAGGGATCTGTCGTAGGGCTCGATCCGGACGGAAGAGGGGAGATAGAGTGGAAAACCGCTTCGTCCAGTAACATCAAAAATTCGTTTCAAGTCATCAAAAGGGATCATCGGGCAACTATCATCAAAATGGATGGACTGTTTCTTGGACCGGGGTATCGTTTTAGTTATCATTGGATTCTTGTTCCTCATAAAGCCGATGTGAT
>JAPTWQ010000017.1 GCA_028064945.1 Nitrospiraceae bacterium
GAAGGCACCTTCACCACAATGACCTTGTCTCGAATGTTCATTCCTTCCTCCTAGAAAAGAGCCCGCTCCAGAAGGAGGCGGGCTCTGGTTCATGCCCGCCATTGGGTTTTTATTGCATGTTGCCAACAAGAAGATCGCTTGCGGCCTGGGCAAGCTTCGACGCCCGGACCAATGCCTTCTTGTCTTTTTCGAGCGCCTCAATCCAGGAATGGACATAGGCCGCATGGTTTTGGAAATGGGCCTCCGCCGGACTAATTCCCGTCGACATGGCCACAAAGAGGCTCGTCATTTCCGCCACGAGTTCTTCAAATGCGTATTCTGGATCCCCGTATATACCGAAGGTCCGGTTGAGCCGTTTTTCATGACCCGTGGCATGGCCATACTCATGGAGAAGCGTTCCGAGATACGATTCTTCACTTTCAAAATTTCCTTCAACCGGCAACTGGATCCGGTCGTCAAGGCGAGCATAGAACGCCCGTCCGCCGCCGTGATCCACCGGAACACTGAGCGCTGTCGAAAGCTTTGTCCTAATTTCGTCAGCCTTGCCGGTCCAGTCGGCTGGTTTCGGTTTTTCTTCCAACGGGGGAATCCCTTCCAGATCCTTCGCCCCGAAGACGAAGTAGACCTTCGGAATCAAAAGTTCACCGATATTGCCGGGAGACTCCTCTTCCCGTTCTTCTTTCTCTTTTTTCTCCACCGGAACCAACTTCAGAATGGGCACACCCTTGGCTCCGGATTTCACCTTCCACCCCTTGGCCCTTGCCTGTTTGAATGTGGCATACCGCATGTCCGGCAGACCCGAAGAGAGCGCATGCCATGACAGGTTCAACGCATTCATGCCCCGGTAAGGTTTTCCGGTCAAAGCATTGACTGGCATACCGTCTCCGGTCACTTTCCAGGGCCGGGTCCAGGGAGCGGTCCCGGTCTCCAGGGCATGGATCATTTTCTCTGTGATCTGGGCGTAGAACTCTTGCGTGTTCATTTTCTTTCCTCCTGGTTGCGTGCCCGTCCTCCCAGAAGGAAGCGGGCACAAGAGACATGCCCGCATTGGGCTTGATTAGTCGATTACCCCGAGGTTTCGGTAATACGACTCCATTTGATTGAGCTCTTTTTCCAGTTCTTCGTCGGAGAGCTCGTCGATCCAGTCCTCCCGATTTTCAAAGTCTTCAGCAATCTCCATGCCGTCCTCCCGAAAGAAGCCCGTTCCGGAAGGAGCGGGCGTTGGTGACCCGCTCTGGGCCTTGGTGATAGTTTTTTGCGACTCTGCACAGAACCATTGAGTCGTCTTCTGCGCTTTTTTCCCAACAATCGAGCCGGTTTCTCGTTATCCGGATAGCACGACCGAAAAACTGAGAACGAGTTTCATGATTGGGGAGTCATTTTTGGACAACACTGTCTGAAGGGAGACCTGGCGCGAATCGCAAGGAACCTTTAAAGACACTGTTTCTCTTGTTTGATTAGCTTTGGGGATTGGTTTAGCGACTTGGCTTTTGGACTTTAGATTTGAAGTGAGAATGCCCGCTTTTGTCCCTGCGACCGAAAAGGGCGAGACACCGTGGGGCTAACGTGAGAGATAAAATCAATATACCATAAAAATATTGAATGGCAAGATTTGTTTTCGTCTATAGCAAAATATTTTATTCAATATCTTCGTTACTCTCTTGGGTCGCTCCAACGATTGTTTCCTTCCGTTCCCCCGCTCCTCCTTTTCCCCGTCGCTTTGTCCGCTTTCTCCCGTCCCAATTTTCCGGGTTCAGGAAGCTATAATCCGGTTCGTTGGGCACTGGTTTTGGAGAAGGTGCCGTCCAGAAGGCCGGGATCTGGTTTTCCCGGACCTTGGGAAACGACACATACGGCCAGACAAGCCGATAGACCCCCTGGCCAGTATTGAGAGACAAAATGGCGAGGATCCCGGGGCTGCTTCCCCTGTTGTCCCCCAGAGCATTGAGGTCGTGACACGTAACAACCGGTTCGGATTCGACCACTTCGGTAATCGTCTTCCGAACCCCTTTTTCGGAGTTCGTGAAAGAGACCCGTCGGCTCTTGACACTCCGTTCTCCAAAAAACTGGGTTAACCAACGCACTGTTTCCACGCCCTGGCTCCGGCACACGATATAGGTTCCACAGATTGCGGCCCAGACGTCCGCCGTCTCCCGACCATAAATCTCCCGGAGCTGGGAGAGGTCCTGCAAACCCAGAAGGACGCAGAGGCCTTTCGAACGGCCCACTTCCAGATACTGCGCGAAATTTTCGAGACGACCCAGCTGGGGAAATTCGTCCAGGAGAAACCAGATCCGTCGCGTTTTGGAATCCGGCATTTCGGGGGAGTTCATAATCGCCCCGAACGCCGAAATGATCGTCTGAATGTAGGCCCGTTCCAGGGTCAGATACCGCTTGTTTCCTTGGAGGATAATCACCCGGCGTTGAACGATCGGGGTCAGAGCCCATTCCCGGAGGGACACTCGGGGAATCACCCGCCCTGGTTCAATTTCTTTACCTGTAAAAGGGTCCGTGTTGTCCCACGCCCGGGACAGGTCGTCAATAGAACCGGTGAAGGCATTCATGCTTGAGAGCAGACTGGCTCCTGTGCTGGTCGGCCCTCCTCCCGCTCCGACGAAGACCGGGGCAAGGTTTGGCGCATACAACATGATCGCTCCCAGAATCGTTTCCTGGGAGTTCAGGGCTCGGGAGAGATCCTTCCAGGACCACTGCGTCCCCCGGGTCGTCTGAAGGTGCTGAATGCAGGCTTTGACGATCTGCCGCGGGGCCTCGCTCCAGAACTTGTCTTTCGATTCGGGAATCAGCCGTTCGGCAAAGGTTGCCGCGTCGCTGGCATTCTCGATATCCTTGCCCACGTCCCACGCCCAAGTCCGGGCGTCCCAGGGAGCCAATAGAATCATGTCCGAATCAGCAACGGGAAGCCCGGCGGTCATGTCGCTTTTGTTGTCGTAAAGAATCAGCCGGTCTTCCGGCCCGGAGCGCATTCTGTGGAGAATCGACTGCAATATGTTCCATATGAC
>JAPTWQ010000037.1 GCA_028064945.1 Nitrospiraceae bacterium
CCTGCACAAATTCTTCCTACAAGGATCTTTTGGGAATCGCGGCAATCATGAAGGGGAAGACGGTTCATCCTTCCGTTAGCCTTGGATTTTCTCCGGGATCCCGTCAGACCCTCGAGATGATCTCCCAAAATGGAGTTTTAGGCGATCTGATCACCTCCGGTGCCCGCCTTTTAGAGTCTGCATGCGGTCCTTGCATTGGTATGGGCTTTGCTCCCCCTTCTGGAGGCGTCTCTGTGCGAACCTTTAACCGTAACTTTGAAGGACGCTCCGGAACCAAGGATGCCAAGGTCTATCTTGCAAGCCCCGAAGTGGCAGCGGCCTGTGCCATTACTGGTGTGATCACTGACCCCAGAGATCTGGGTGTGGCTCCCAAGACCGTCGATCTCCCAGAAAAGTATGTTCTGGATGACCGAATGATGATCTTTCCTCCAAAGGAAGGTGCTGGAATCGAAGTTCTTCGTGGGCCTAACATCAAGCCTCTTCCAACTCGTGATCGAATCTCCGAGACTGTGACGGGGTCGGTTCTCCTCAAGGTTGGTGACAACATCACGACCGATCACATCATGCCGGCAGGCGCCAAGGTCCTTCCGCTTCGCTCGAATGTTCCGGCAATCTCTCAGTATGTTTTTGAGTCGGTTGACCCAACATTCCCAAAACGCGCCAAAGAAGCGGGCGGCGGCTTTATTGTTGGTGGTGCCAATTATGGACAGGGCTCAAGCCGTGAACATGCCGCTCTCGCCCCCATGTACCTGGGTGTGAAGGCTGTCATCGTGAAGGGATTTGCCCGCATTCACTTGGCCAACCTGATCAACTTCGGAATTCTTCCTCTGACATTTGTGAATGAGGCAGACTATGACAAGATTGATAGCGATGATCAGCTTGAGTTCAGCACGGCAGGGCTTGAAAAGGGAAATCTTGTCCTGAAGAATCTGACGAAAAAAATCGAGATTCCCGTGAAGCATTCCCTGACGGCCCGTGACCTTGAAATTGTCCGTGCCGGAGGGACCTTGGCCTATGTCAAGGGCCGAGCCCGATAGGATCCTGCTGCACACTCGGGGGACCGTTCAATACGGTCCCCTTTTTTTGCCTTTTTCCCGATCACTTTATCGAAAGGAATCCGGATGAGCAAGGAGCCACAAGGAAAGGAACTGAACTGGAAAACCCGCGTTGGCGGGCAGGTGGATGGAAAGCCGGTGGTTCGAGGGTATCCCCTCGACGATCTTGTGGGACGAGTGTCTTTTGCCGAAGCCATTTTCCTGATCCTGAAGGGAGAGCTACCCTCAGAGCGCGAGAAAAAGATGATGGAAGCAATGTTGGTGGCTTGCATCGACAATGGAATCGGACCACCTTCAGTCGTGGCGGCAAGAACGGTTTTCTCCGGAGGAAATCCACTCAATGCAGCCGTGGGTGCCGGGGTTCTGACTCTGGGAGATTCACATGGAGGGGCAATCGAGCAGTGCGCCCGGATCTATCAGGAAAACTTCCCGGCTGATGTTGTTGATATTCGTGCCCATGCCAAGGCGGTCGTTGAGGAGTTCGACAAGAAGAAAAAGCGGCTTCCAGGCTATGGTCACAAACTATACAAGCGTGATCCCCGAACCCTCCGACTTCTTGAACTTGCCAAGGAGTATGGATATATGGGGCGTTTTGTCGAATTTGCCGTTGCCGTCCAGGATGAACTTGAAGCGAAGAGCGGAAAGAATCTTCCTTTGAACGTCGATGGAATGATTGCTGCGGTAATTTCAGAGATGGGCCTTTCCTGGAAAAATGGAAAGGGACTTTTTATCATCGGTCGAATCCCGGGTCTTGTTGCTCATGTGGTTGAGGAGTGGGAACGCGAAAAACCATTTCGCCGACTCGAAGAGGGAACCTATGCCTATGATGGGACCCCTGTTCGCCCTGTTCCCGGAACCCGTTAGTCTTTCTTACCAGGAGGGGACGTTCGTCCCCTCCGATTTTCTGTGGCTCCTGATATTGCCGAAACACACATGAGTCATTCTTGGAATAGGTTTCATGGCATATCTTGTCTTTTTCCTTTTTTTCTCAATCATCCTTCTCGATAAATGAGGTGGTCCGTGCCAGAAGAGCCCTCCCCCAATCCTGCGATTCCTCCCCAGCTGGAAGAAATAGAGCAAAAATTTCCTTCCTGGTATCTGGGAGGTGTCAAGCTCGTCCTTTTGACGCTCCTTCTCGTGCAATTTCTTGCCATGGTTTGGGGAATTTGGGAGACAATCGAGCAGGCCTTCATTCATGCGCAGCGAGGGCTTCTTTCCCTGCTCAAGTCGATGATTGTCAATATTCTTCTCTTGCTTGCGCTTCTTGAAGTCTCACGAACCATTCTGACGTACTTTACTTTGGGTCGGGTAAAGGTTACCTACATCGTTGATTCTGTTCTGGCAGTTCTCTTGTCCGAAACTCTTGTCACCTGGTTTTCCAATGAGCCGCTATCAAGATATGTCGAGCTGGTGATGGTTCTGCTTGCACTGACTTTTTTGCGTGTCATTGCCATTCGGTATCATCCTTCAAGCGGTGCCAAGGAAAAGAAACCCTTCCTCGATCCCACTCTTCCGGGAGGGTGGTATCGCCGGCGAAAGGACGATTCAGGAAAGAGACAAGGAAAGTAATGTTTGTTAATGGCTTACTATCGAAGAAAAGAGCGAATGGAGAGTGTCCTCCAATTGAATTGTCTTGGGATACTTTGGTAATATTGACCATCAATCTCTTTTCACATGTTCTTACAGAATCATTTTTGGATATCAGCGGGGATGTTCCGTCACGCGGGCATTTCTTTGTTTTGTTTCCGGGGTGTGAAAGTCGGCAATTGGGTATGCTTTCGGGAGGCAACCATGGATAGTCAGAATGAAGAGACAGCGACAATGGTCCGTGTGTCCATTAACGGTCGCGAATATAGTGTTCCCCAAGGGTCGACCATGGTTCAGGCAATGTGGTATACCGGCCATGAGGTCATCCATGGGGTAGGGTGTCTCGGAGGCGTTTGTGGGGCCTGCGCAACGGTCTACCGCATTGAGGGAGATTTCCGTCTCAGAAATGCCTTGGCATGCCAAACACTAGTTTCAGAAGGAATGAGCTTTTCCATGCTGGATTCCTACCCCATCCAGCGTGCTCATTATGATGTTGCGGGGCTGACCGACCCGAAAGAAGAGCTCTTCACCTATTATCCGGAATCTGCCACATGCCGTAATTGCAATGCCTGCACGGAGGTCTGCCCCCAGGGAATAGATGTGCGCGATTCCGTCTGGCGTGCAAACTTCGGAGACTTCAAGGCAGTGGCAGACCTCACTTTCAGCTGCGTCATGTGCGGCTTGTGTGTGTCTCGCTGCATTGCAGAAATGGCCCCCCATGAAATTGCCCTCTATGCCCGTCGTGCCTACGGGGCAAAAGAGCTCCCCTTCCCTCCGAATCTCAGACATCGACTTGACCAGATTCATTCAGGTACGTTCGAGGGAGACCTCAAGCGACTGGAATCCCTGACTCCCGACGAACTCAAGAAAGAATGTGAGGTCCGATCTTAGATGGCTGATCTTGTGGAAACCTTTTACGCCAGCACTCCAGCCTTCGATGAATCTCCTCCTCCCGCACTTTCTCAAGAGGACCGATTGCGCCTTCTTTCCTCTTATTATCCGGACTATCGCCCGGACGGAAAGGCCACTCTAAAGGTCGGGACGAACAAGGGTACTGTCGTTCCTCAGGAAATAGCGGATATTCTGGAGTCGCGAAGCCGGCTTCCGGCCCCGAGAACCCTTCCGGACCATCCTGACCATGATGTGGATATTCTGATCCTTGGCGGAGGGGGTGCCGGAATTACGGCAGCTCTCTTTGCGGCGAAGGAGGGGCGGAGTGTTCTTCTTGCCACCAAGCTCAGGGTCGGTGACTCCAATACCGTTATGGCAGAGGGCGGCATCCAGACGGCTCTTGGAGAAGAGGATAGCCCCGTTATCCATTTTCGTGACACTTTTCGGGGGGGGCATGGAGCCAATGATCCTTCGCTTCTTTCAGTCCTGGTTTCCGAAGGTCCTGAAATGGTCGAGTGGCTGGTCTCTCGAGGAATCCTCTTTGACAGGGATCCTCAAGGGGGATTGTCCCTAAGAAAAGGAGGAGGGACCTCACGTCCTCGTCTGATTTCTGCCAAGGATTACACTGGTCTTGAGCTCATCCGCGTTCTCAAGGAAGATGTGGTCAATGCTCCGGTCGAAATCCTTGAGTTTTCCCCTGCGATCGAACTAATCTCCGGTCCGGAAGGAAGTTGTGCCGGAGCGGTTCTCTATGACCTGGACAGCCGTCGTCATATTTATGTCAAGGCCAAGTCAGTGATTCTAGCGACAGGTGGGGCCGGTCGCCTTCATCTGTCAGGATTTGCCACATCGAACCATTTTGGTGCGACCGCCGATGGGTTGACCATGGCCTATCGCATGGGCATCCCCCTTGTTCATCCCGAGAGCTTTCAATTCCATCCAACCGGAGTGATGTTCCCTTCCGAAATGGCAGGCATGCTGATCACAGAGGCGGTCCGGGGAGCGGGAGCTCGCATGTACAATCGTTTGGGAAAACGGTTTGTCAATGAGCTTGAGACGCGTGATGTCGTGGCTTCTGCAATTATTCGGGAATGTGCTGAAGGGCGTGGAGTCAAGACACCTCAAGGCACATCAGGCGTTTACCTCGACCTTGTTGCCATTGATCGAGACTCCGGAGAGGGGACCGTGGAAAAACGCTTTCCGAACATCCTGAAGCTGATGAAGCGTCACCATGTCGATCCGACGAAACGGCCGATTCTTGTCTATCCTACGCTGCACTATCAGAATGGAGGAATTCGGATCGATGCTCAGACCCGGACATCCGTGTCTCATCTTCTTGTCGCGGGAGAAGCTTCGGGGGGGCTCCACGGGACAAATCGCCTAATGGGGAACTCTTTGCTTGAGCTCTTTGTCTTTGGCCGACGAGCCGGTGTTGAGGCGGCGAATCTTGCCATGAATCGTCCTGCCTTTTCATGGCGGGAAGCGAGCCTTGCGCACGTCGATCGCTTTGAGGAGGAGCTGAGTTCAGCCTTTTCCACTGAAGAACGTCCCATGGCGCCGGTCCTCTTCCCCGACTATCGTCGCCAGGGAACCTAAACGGAAATCCATTCACATTAACGCAGGAGAGTCTTTTGAACATTCATGAGTATCAGGCCAAGGAGCTTTTTAGGAGCTATGGGGTGGCGGTTCCGTCGGGGGTTGTTGTTGATTCTCCCGAAGAGGCTCGGAGGCTGATTTCGGAAAAGACCGGGATTTTTTCCGGATCTTCTGCTGTCTATGCTGTCAAGGCTCAGATTCATGCGGGAGGACGCGGAAAGGCCGGTGGGGTAAAGATTGCCAAAAGCGTTTCGGAAATCCCTGGATATGTTGAGGCTCTTCTGGGCAAGACCCTCGTGACCCATCAGACTGGTCCCGAAGGACGACTTGTCCGAAAGGTATGGATCGAAGAAGGCGCTCAGATTGCCCGAGAATTTTATCTGAGTCTGGTGCTTGATCGTTCCAGCCGGCGGATCTCGATTCTGGCCAGTACCGAAGGGGGAATGGAGATTGAAGAGGTATCGGCAGCTCATCCGGAAAAAATATTGACTCTATCCGTGGATCCGGAGATGGGGTGCAAGTCCTTTGTCGGTCGCCGTGTCGCCTCTTTCCTCGGACTTCCGATCACGCTCTATGCCTCCTTTTCGACTCTTTTGGCCAATCTTTACCGATTCTTTCTCGACACAGATTGCATGATGGTCGAGATCAATCCTCTCATCCAAACAGGGGATGGTCGACTTCTGGCACTTGATGCCAAAGTGTCCTTCGATGACAACGCCCTTTATCGTCAGGAAAAGATTCTCTCCCTCCGGGACCTCTTCGAGGAAAATGAATTGGAGATCGAGGCCTCAAAACATCGTCTCAACTATGTGAAGCTTGATGGTTCGATTGCCTGCATGGTCAATGGGGCCGGGTTGGCAATGGCCACCATGGATGTTATTGCCCTTGCTGGTGGAACCCCTGCAAACTTCCTCGATGTGGGTGGAGGTGCGAGCAAGGAAACAGTCGAACAAGCCTTCCGCATCCTTCTGGGTGATCCGGAGGTCAAAGGAATCTTTGTCAATATTTTTGGTGGGATTGTTCGGTGTGAGCGAATTGCCGGAGGCATCATCGCCGCTGCCAAGGATGTGAAGCTCCATGTTCCCCTGGTGGTCCGACTCCAGGGAACGAATGCCAAGGAAGGACGGGAGATGCTTCGGGAGTCAGGTCTTGACCTCCAGGTAGCAGAAGAACTCTTCGAGGGAGCCCAGAAAATTGTCCAGGCCGTGAAAGGAGCCAAATGAGTATTCTTGTTGACCGATCGACGCGGGTCATCGTCCAGGGAATTACAGGCAAGGAAGGAAGCTACCATGCGACCGCCTGTCGGGAATATGGAACACGGGTCTTGGGGGGAGTGACTCCGGGAAAGGGAGGGACTGTCCATGAAGGTTTCCCTGTATGGGATTCTGTTCGGGATGCTGTGGATGCCGTCCATCCGGATGTCTCTCTCATTTTCGTTCCCCCCGCCTTTGCTGCCGATGCCATTCTTGAAGCCGCCGATGCAGGAGTCGAGCTTATCGTTTGCATCACCGAGGGAATTCCTGTTCAGGACATGATGAGGGTTCGCCGCATCCTCGATATCCGACATGAAGAGGGTGAGACAGTCCGTCTTATCGGGCCAAACTGTCCGGGCATCATTACACCGGATGGGGCAAAAATCGGGATTATGCCGGGATACATCCACAAAAGAGGTAAGGTTGGGGTTGTCTCACGGAGTGGGACCCTGACCTATGAAGCGGTCTGGCAGTTGACCCAGTTGGGCCTTGGCGAATCAACCTGCGTCGGAATCGGAGGAGATCCCGTCAGAGGCCTTAACTTTCTGGATGTCCTTGCCCTTTTTGAAAAGGATCCCGAGACTGAGGCCATCGTTATGATCGGCGAGATTGGGGGAGATGACGAGGAACGAGCTGCGGCCTTTGCTCGGGCGCATATGACAAAACCCGTGATCGGTTTTATTGCGGGCTTGACCGCTCCTCCAGGGCGGCGTATGGGACATGCCGGTGCAATTGTTTCCGGGGGAAAGGGATCGGCTCGGGACAAGATGAAGGCGCTGGAGTCCTATGGAATCATCGTTGTCGACAATCCCTCGATCATTGGGAAGACGGTTGCCGAAACCCTGTCCAAGGGAGATTACCGGCGTGTGCCGACCTGTCACTAGGTCGCCACAATAGCGGCCATCTTTGCCGCAACAGGAATGATTCTTGAACGTTGACCCTGAACACAAAACGCATGAAGGAGAAAATATGTCGGCAGAGATTAAAGTGGGAGACAAGGCTCCGGACTTTACCCTGGAGGACCAAGACAAGAAGGCTGTGACTCTGTCATCTTTCCGTGGGAAAAAGAATGTTGTTCTGGCGTTTTATCCTCTCGACTGGAGCCCGATCTGCACGAACGAAAACACATGTTTTTCCAATGATCTTCCTCGCTTCGACGACGCAAACGCTGTGGTTTTTGGCATCAGCACCGACAGTACATTCTGTCATAAGGCATGGAAAGATGCCCTCAAGCTGAAGCAGACGTTGCTTTCCGACATCAAGCGGACCGTTTGCAAGGCCTATGGTCTCTATATCGAAGAAGCCAATATCAACAAGAGAGCCACCGTCATCGTTGACAAGGAAGGGATTGTTCGCTATGTCAAGGTTCAGGAGATTCTGACGGCTCGGGATGATCAAGAGATCCTGGAGGCCCTGAAGAAGATCGCTTAGTCCTTCCTAGGGACCCAATAGAAAAAGGCCTTCCTTCGGGAAGGCCTTTTTTGTTGAAAGCTAATCTATTGGAAGCCAAAGCGTCTCTAGTCTCCCGAGGAGGAGTAGTGATTGGTCGGTTGTGCTCCTCCCGGCAAGGGAACAATCAGACGGAGTTCGTCGAATGTCGCCGTTTGTGGGTAGGAGTAGGAGAGGTGAAGAATTAGCTTGCGGGGAGAGGGCGGGGGGCCCGGAAGAACAAAGAGAAGGGGCACAACCTTTTTGGAAATGGCCGGAACAACCCAATCCTGATGGGACATGTAATGGTCGGTCCACTTCGTCTGCCACCCTCGGGGATAGATGTCCTTCCAGGGCTTGTTGGCATTCTGGAGGATAAAGGTATAACTCTTTTTGCCCCGAAGACGGAAGTGCTGGTCGTTGGCCGTTAGGTCAAGAATATTTTCCCGAAGATGAACCCGAAGGGTTCGGGAGCCCTTGTCCTCAATTTCGATCGGCAGATAGATGTAGGTGATGCCGTTTTTTTCCTCAATTGTGGGAGCCTGAGGATTGAACTTTAGCGGAGAATGGGTTCGGATCGTGCAGGCAGACAGTATCAAAAAAACAAAGAGAAGGCCGGAAATTCCCAAACTTCTTTTTTGATGCGGAAACCTGAACATCTGTCTTCTTTCGTTAAAAATAAGGAAAGGGAATCCTCAGTTAACCGCAGCCGCAACCACCTCCGCAGCATCCCCCCCCTCCGCCGGAAGGAGCTGTGGCAGGTGGGGCAAACTCTGATCCCGGAGCTCCTGCGACAGCACTAGCAAAAGAGGATGGAAGCTTCCTTAGATCAAGGCTCTGGCATTTTGGGCAGGCGGTCTCTCCGGGGCCTGTCCGGATCGATTGCAGCAAGGAAAAGACATTTCCACATGCATGGCAGGAATATTCATAGATTGGCATAAGTACCTCCCTCATTGTCCAACAATTTCTCCTTTCATTTTCCCATAGCCTCCGCGCCAATTCAAGCTCTGACGGCATTTCTCGGTGCCCCTTGCTCCAAAATTGAGAGACGGAATGTGGGGAAGGATTGACAGATCTGTTTCTCTCTCTATAATTGGGGGTGATTCGTGGGGAAAAGTGGGGGAATGTGGATGGCTTTTTTTCGGGGGCGATACCTTCATAGTCTGGATGCCAAGGGCAGAGTCGCGATCCCTCAACGATTTCGTGAAGCGTTGGGAGGGGGAGACGAGGCACTGCGCCTTGTGATGACGGTGGACCCCGAAGGCTGCCTTGTTGTCTACCCGGAAGCCGTTTGGCAAGAGCTGGAAGGAAAGTGGCAGTCTCTCCCACAGATGAACGATGAGTTGAAAACCTACCTTCGCTTCATGGTGGGATGGGCCTCCGACGGAGCTCTCGACCGGCAGGGCCGGATTCTTGTCCCTCCCCCCCTCCGTGAATATGCGGGACTTGAACATGACGTCTGGTTTGTCGGGGTGCTGCAAAATTTCGAGATCTGGAACGGTGACCGGCTTGAAAAAGCCACGGGGAGAGATCGCGTTCGCTCCGTGACCCAGAAGCTGTCGGGGCTCTTTTGATTGGCCCCGAAGAGGGAGGCTCTTCGTCCCATCGCCCTGTCATGCTCGCTGAATCCATGGAATGGCTGGATGTGCGTCCCGGTCAGTGGTACGTTGATGCCAACCTGGGCGGAGGAGGGCACACCCGGGAGATTCTGGCGCGCGGAGGTTCGGTTGTTGCCATCGATCGGGACAAAGGGGCCGTATTGGCGGCACAAGAGCATCTTCTTCCCCTCTATCCTGACCGCCTTAGGATCATTCATGGAAACAATCGAGGCATCGCGTCCCTGGTTCGCCAGGAGGGCCATCATGTGTCCGGGATTCTTTTCGATCTTGGATGGTCCACGATCCAGGGGGAGGATCCGGAGCGTGGACTCTCCTTTTCGGAAGAGGGGCCTCTCGATATGCGACTCGATACCGAGCAGGAGGAAACAGCGGAGGATCTTCTTGAATCCCTGTCGGAATCGGAGCTTGAGAGGGTGTTTTCTGAAGGAGATGAGCCACTTGCCGCACCGATTGCCCGTGCCCTTGTTCAGGCGCGCCGGGAAGGACGTCTTCCCCGTACCACGACATCCCTCGCTGCCTTCGTTTCGGGAGTCTATTACCGGAAGGGCTTCCGTAGAAGCCGGCGACACCCGGCCACGCGGGTCTTCATGGCGCTTAGAATCCGGGTCAACCGGGAGTATGAAAACCTCGAGGAGTCATTGTCAGGAGCCAGGGAGCTTTTGTCGGCGACCGGAGGCCGCCTGATCGTTCTGAGCTTTCATTCGGGAGAGGACCGAATTGTGAAGCGGTGTTTTAGGCTTTGGGTGGGGGAGGGGGAGGCAGCTTTTCTTTTTCGTCGTTCCCTTGTGCCGGGTGAGGAAGAGGTGTCTCTCAATCCCCGGGCGAGGAGTGCCAGGATGAGAGGAGTGGTCTTTGGCGCATCCCGATGAACCTCGTCCCCTCTGGCGCCGCCGCCATGTGGCCTTTCTTTTTTTTCTGGGAGGAATTGTTGCCCTCATTCTTGCCATGTCCGTATCGATCGGATCGGTCAGGGTCAAACGTCGGGTAACAACTCTCGATGCCAGTATTCAAAGTGAAGAATCCCGGGAAAAATCTCTCGAGGAGATGCTGATCAGCCTGGGACGGGAATCGCGCCTCAGATCCTATGCGCGAGCGAACCATCTTGAAAGGGCACTTCCGGCAGACGTTCTCTACGTTCCCTAAAACAATGAGTGGGAGCCCCCCAAGGACTCTCCCGAGGCATGGCGATGAAATCCCGGACGACCGTTGCAGTGGCCTGTGTGTTGATCGGTTTCGCGATTGTGGTGGGGCGACTCTTCACACTTCAGGTTCTGGATTACCCTCTTTACCAGAAGCTCTCCCTATCGGAGAGAGAGCGTCTCTCACCCATTGAGGGAGCTCGGGGGATGATCCTCTCTGCCGATGGAAAACCTCTGGCCGACAACCAAATTGTCATAAGCCTTGCCGCGGATCCCGAGCAGGTCAGAAAATCCGGAAACGTCAGACTTCTCGCCGATCGTCTCGCTCCCATCCTCGGAGAGAGTCCCGGTCATCTGCGACAGCTTTTGAACCTCCACCGTCGCTTTGTCTGGCTCGCTCACGACATCAGCACCCGCAAGCACCATCTGATCGGATCCCGCATCCGAGGCCTCTACTTCCTTCCGGAAAAAAGGCGAATCTACCCCTATGGCTCAATCTTCCGCTCGGTTGTCGGGTTTGTTCGCCCGGACGGGTCTGCCCTTTACGGCATCGAAAAAGGATACGACAAAGTTCTGTCAGGTCATCGGGGTCAGATGATCCGGGAGGTGTCGGCACGCGGCCGCTCCTATTTCCAGGTTCAAACCGAAAGCCTCGACCGCCTTTCGGGGGATACCGTCCAGACGACTCTGATCTCCGGCCTCCAGTCCTATGCCCAGGATGCCCTTGACGAAGAGGTCGATGCCACAAAGGCTCAAGGGGGAATTGTTTTAGTGATGGACCCCAGAAGTGGAGCCATTCTGGCGATGGCGAGCCGGGGAGAGGGGCGATGGGCCGGAACCAGCCCCGGAGTTTCTATCGTTTATGAACCCGGATCAATCTTCAAGCTCGTCACCGCCAGTGCCGCCCTGAATGAACACCGGGTGAGACCCGATGAGAGCTTCTTCTGCTACAACGGGTCCATGCGAATTCCCGGAGGGGTTCTTCATGATGCCGAGCCTCTTGGAGATCTGACATTGGGAGGGATTCTCGCCCACTCGAGCAATATTGGGATCTCCCAGGTGGCCCTTCGTCTGGGTCCTTCAACATTTGAGCGCTATATTCGGGCCTTTGGCTTTGGAAAACGGACGGGAATCGACTTTCCGGGAGAGTCTCGCGGATTCTTCCGCTCTTACCGGCAATGGTCGAAACGATCCATCTATACCATTGCCATGGGGCAGGAGATAGGTGTCACTCCGATTCAGCTGGCTACGGCCGTAAGCGCCATTGCCAACGGCGGGATGCTCATGCGGCCCTATATTGTCTCGAGGGTCTTGAGCCCTGATGGAAAGATTATCGAGCAACACCGTCCGGTGCCGGTCAGGCGTGTCATTTCCCCCGAGACATCACGCACCCTGCTCTCCCTTCTGACCGGAGTTGTCTCGCATGGCGGAACCGGAGAGAATGCCGCGATCACGGGGTTCGATGTCGCAGGAAAAACGGGAACTGCCGAGGTCTATGATTCCGTGCTCCATCGATACTCCCGGACGAGAACTGTCGACTCTTTCGTCGGCATTCTTCCGGCGTCCCATCCGACCCTCGTGGTCTTGGCTGTGGTGATTCAGCCACAAGGAATCTCCTGGGGAGGAACTGTTGCGGCTCCCCTTTTCCGGAAGGTCGCGGAGATGGCCCTGGTTCATTTCCGGATCCCTGCGGAGGAGTCGGTTCCTGCACCGGCGTTGGCTCGTGCGGACATTCCCGAGCCTGGCAGGGCAGAGGCAGGCAAATGAACGTGATGTCAGACATGATGGATCCTCTGAATGGGAGTCGAAGATGGTAGTAACAGAGACATCAGGAGAGGGTCAAGGACGAAAGTGGATGGAGCGCTTTCTTCCCCCGGTCCTTGAGGGCGATTTTCCGGAGAACCTCTCCGGCATCTCCGATGACAGCCGAAAGGTCTCTCCTGGGGATCTCTTTCTTCTGAGGGTCGATGGCCCCCTCCAGGAAAAGTTTCTCGATGAGGCCATCTCCAAGGGTGTGGCCCTTCTGGTTGCGTCCCGACGACATTTGCCTTCGGTTCTGGAACGACGCCAGGCCTCCGGAAGAAAAGTCCCTGTCTGTGTCGTCGAAAACATTCAGGAGGCGGCCGGAGTGATCGCTTCGGCCTGGTACGGGGAGCCGAGCCGCTCCATGAAGGTGGTGGGGGTTACCGGGACGAATGGGAAAACCACCTCAAGCTTCCTTGTGAGAAGCATGCTTGATCGATCAGGGTTGAGGTCAGGTCTCATCGGGACGGTCTGGTTCGATTTGGGCGATGGTCTTTCGGAAGCCCCCCAGACGACCCCGGGTGCCCTCTTCCTTCAGAGATCTTTTCGGCAAGCCTTGAACAATGGCCTTGTTGCCATGTCCATGGAGGTCTCCTCCCATGCCCTGTCCCAAGACCGTGTGGTCGGGACCTTTTTTTCTGCCGTTCATTTCACCAATCTCACCCGGGACCACCTCGACTACCACAAGACCTTTGAGGACTATTTCAACGCCAAGGCCCGACTTCTCCACTGGGTCAATCCGGACGGATCGCTTCCCCCGGCGGTGATCAACGTCGATGATCCTTACGGTCGGATTCTGGCAGAGCAGATTGCCCGCCGCGGAGACCGAAGGCTCCTGACCTACGGCCATTCGGAGCGTCTGTCGATCCATCCCCTGGAATCGATCATCTCCCTCGACGGGATCAAGGGCGCCCTTTCGGTGGAGGGAAGGCGGATCAGTGTGGCCTCGACCCTCCCAGGAGACTTCAACCTCCAGAACATCATGGGGGCGGTCGGCTGTGCTCTGGCCCTGGGCATTTCGCCTGAGGCAGTGGAGGCGGGCATCCAAAGCCTCCCGGGTGTTCCCGGGAGATTTGAGCGGGCCAACCCGGGAGGAAAATTTGCGGTCATTGTCGACTATGCCCACACCGACGATGCCCTCAAGAATATTCTCTCCGCCCTTCGTCCTCTGACCCCCGGGCGGGTGATCACTGTCTTCGGATGTGGCGGCGACAGGGACCGGGGCAAGCGTCCCCGCATGGGAAAGGTGGCCGGGGAGCTTTCCGACATTGTTGTGGTGACCTCAGACAACCCCCGCACGGAAGATCCCGAGTTCATAATCGATGAAATTGAACCGGGGCTGAAAGAGACTGGCCGCTCCTATTTGCGTGAGGTTGATAGAAGGACGGCCATTGCCAGGGCGCTCTCTCTGGCCCAGCCCGGCGATGCCGTTCTCATCGCCGGAAAGGGCCATGAGCCCTATCAGATCATCGGCCATGCAAAGAGCCACTTTGACGATCGAGAGACCGCCCGAGAGATTCTCCGCTCCATGGGGG
>JAPTWQ010000095.1 GCA_028064945.1 Nitrospiraceae bacterium
AATTTGGCTCTGGTATTGGTGCGCCTGGCAGGAATCGAACCTGCGACCTGCGGATTCGAAGTCCGACGCTCTATCCTACTGAGCTACAGGCGCGTTTTAAAGGAGGAAAAATAAATTGATGATAAAGGATTGACGGCTGGTGTGAAATCCTGTAAAAGACTCCAAGCCCAATCGGCTACGCAGATCTCCTCAAGAAAATCCCTTGTTTTGGATGAGGACAGTCCCGAATGGATTTCTCAACTACCAACAGTCAAAACTTTAGCGGAAGTGGGGCAAAAGTGCAACCATGCAAGACGTTGGGGGAAAAGGAAACGGCAGGATGAATGGAGAGAATTCTGAGCCCATTAGCAGGGAATTGACGCTTGGGGAAGCCCTGTCCCTGTATAGAGAACAGTACACCCGATTCAAGAAGGGCGCCCGACAAGAGTTTTCAAGGATCCGATACTGGATGGCCCATCCCTTTTCCCAACGCCCTCTTTCCTCCTTTATCCCTTCGGATTGGCGTCTGTATGCCATCGAACGGCAACGGCATGTCTCTCCCTCAACCGTCCGTCTTGAGCTTGCCCTAATCCGGCATCTTTTTACCGTGGCTTCGGAGGATTGGGCGATGGATCTTCGAGGCCAGTTTACCTCCCGAACTCTTCCCAAGGTCAGGAATGCCCGCGACCGACGTCTCACCGAAGGTGAGATTGAGGCGATCGTCCGCGCCACAGGGTCGGCCAATCTGGAAAAACTTCTTCGATTTGTGTTGGAGACCGCCATGCGCCGAGGAGAAGTCACAGCCATGAGATGGAGGGATGTGGACCTGGCAAAGAGAACGGTCGTTCTGCCCGACACAAAAAACGGAGAGAGGAGGGTCGTTCCCCTCTCAAAAGAAGCTGTCAGGATTCTTGGCTCGCTCGACATGGGAATGGCCGACGAACGGGTCTGGATGATGGAGGCAGATTCCGTGACTCAGGCGTTCGGGCGGGCCGTGGCGCGGGCCCGTGCGACTTATGAGGAGGAATGTCTTGGGTCGGGAAAGAGAGCTGATCCAAACTTTCTTGAGAACATCCGTTTTCACGACCTGCGCCATGAAGCCACCTCCCGTCTCTTTGAACGGGGCATGGGAACGATGACGGTGGCGGCCATTACCGGACATAAAACGCTCCAGATGCTCAAGCGATATACTCATCTGAGGCCCGAGACGATCGTGGGCGAACTTGATCGCACAGAAAGGGAGGAATAGAAACGCTTCGAGGGGCAGAGGGGAATGCGGCATTTGTCGGGAAGCAAGAGGTACCCGGACGGTCAGGATTCTCTTCACCAAAAGGTTGATGAGCGTGGGCGGCTGCCTGTTGTCAGAGCCATCCTGACGATTGTTCCTTGTTTTTTCTCTTGCAGGATCAAACCCCGGTTACTCGTGTTTTCCTCAGAGGGTTGCTCAGGGGGCAATCATCCCATTGTCGAGATAGGAGCGGGAGTAGAGAAAGACGGTCGAGGGATCGGGCAGGACCACGGATTCCTTCTTTCCCTTATAGGAGACTCTTGAGAGAAAGTCCCGGATCGTTTGGATTCGGGCGTGATCCTTGTTGTCGGCCCTGACGACAATCCAGGGGGCCAAGGCCGAATGGGTTCGGGCAAACATCTGGTTCCGGGCATTCGAATAGGCGTCCCAGTGCTTTTGTGCGGCGAGGTCGATGGGGCTGATCTTCCACTGTTTGAGCGGGTCATGTTCCCGGCTGGCGAGTCTTTTCTTTTGTTCCTCACGGTCGATGTCGAGGTAGTATTTGAAGAGACGGATTCCCGAACGGACAAGCATCTGCTCAAATGAGGGGACGGTCTCCATGAATTCCTCATATTGGTCGTTGGTGCAAAATCCCATGACGCGCTCCACGCCGGCGCGGTTGTACCAGCTTCGGTTCAGGAAGACGATCTCCTGGGCGGAAGGAAGGTAGGCCACATATCGCTGGAAGTACCATTGGGAGGTCTCCCGGTCCGAGGGCTTCCCCAAAGCGACGACTCGGCTCTCGCGGGGAGAGAGATGCTCGGTAAATCGCTTGATCGTGCCATCCTTGCCCGCAGCGTCCCGTCCCTCAAAGATGATCAGGACCTTTTCGTTTTCCTTGATGAGATGACGCTGGAACTTGACAAGCTCGATCTGGAGGTCGTGGAGCTCTTGATGGTAGGTGGCGGACTCTGGAGAGGGCTCGGGAGAACCGGTATCCTTTTTGTCTTTTTTGAGGCGAGGGGCCATGGGACACTCCTTCCATAGAGGGGTTCTTAGGACAGACTATCAGAAAAGGAGGGGATTGACGAGCCTCTGATTTTGATCAAATGCTCGGTAAACCTCGCGCGGGCGGCAGAAATGTCCAGGAGTTTTTACTTTCAAGGGGGCGTTTTCTGCTGTTCGATATACGGGCTCATCACGTCGATGGGGCTCCGCCACAGCTTCCGGGAAAATCGCTGGTGGGGCCAGAGCGATCCTCTCCGCCGTGTGTTCGGGAGACGGGGGTCGTTTTTCTTCCGAATCAATCGACGAGAGACGCCCTTGAGACTGTTCACGAAGGCGGACAGAGACCTCGGGAGGGTCTCGGACCAGCCGGTGAGGGACGTCTTCTCGTCGGGTAGGCGGGGCCCCTTTCGAGGGCCACCCCCCTCGGAACCGCCCGTGCAAGTTTGGTAGGTAAGCGGAGCCCATCACTGAGCTCAGCTCCCTGACGAACCGGACGTGACACTTTCGCGTCATCCGGCTCTCGCCTCACAAAGGCCCCTTGCGGTGACCCGGTTGCCACGTACTTCTCTTAGTCGTGAACCCGCTTATGACACTCCGGGTGAAGAAGAACGCGGTTTTTGAACGATCTCCATCCACCTTTCACCAAGGCAACGATATGGTGCAGGCTCCATCCCGACTGTCGGGTGATGGGTTGCTCGCATTTTGTGCAGAGCCCGTTCTGGTGCCGCCACAGGTACGCCAGCTTCTTTTTCCCTTTTTCAC
>JAPTWQ010000073.1 GCA_028064945.1 Nitrospiraceae bacterium
GTCCGCTCTGGGTCCAGTATCCGATCTGCTGGAGGAAGGGGGCCAGGACCGGCGCCTCCTGGGCCTGCTGGGGCGTGACGGCCACGAGGAAGATCTGCTCCGTTTCCACGAGCCAGGAAAGGGAGGTGGAAAAATAATACCCGAAGCGGCGGGTCAGACTCAACGAACCCCCGAGGGCGCTGTTCCAGTAGGTGAAATAGTCCATGAAGGTGTCGAAGAAGGAGAGCGAGGCCGCCGTCGGGGTGTCCATGAAATAGGGATCGGTGATGGTGAGGGAGTACATGGTGATGAATCCGCCCAGCTCCCCGGAGAGGCTGACGGAATCGCCCGTTCCGAAGATGTTGTTCTGGGCGATGGTCGCCATGCCCATGACGCCGAAGAGCGTGCTGTATCCGCCCCCGATGGAGAAGGTCCCGGTCGGCTTCTCCTTGACCTTGACGTTCAGGTCGACCAGATTGTCGCCGACCTGCTGGGGAACGATCTGGACGTTCTTGAAAAAGTTCAGGTTGTTCAGGTTCCGGTAGGAGTCCTGGAGGGCCTGGGTGTCCATGATTCCCGACTCCTGGACCCCCAGAACCCGCCGGATCACCTTGTCTCCGGTCAGTTCGTTCCCGGCGATGTTGATCTTCCGGATATGGACCAGGCCCCCCTCGGTGATCAGGAAGGTCAGGTCGACGGTCTTCTTCCGGATGTTGGGCACGATCTGGGGCGTCACGATCGCGAAGGCATACCCCTTGTGGCCATATTTCTTGGTCAGGGTGTTGATGTCGTTCTGGAGCCTCTTCCTCGAAAAGACCTGGGAGGAGCGGGTCTTGATCACCGACAGGATTTCCTTCTTGTCGAAGAGCGTGTTCCCGGAGATTCCGACGTGTCCGATGCGGAACTGGTCTCCCTCGGTCAGGGGGAACTGGATTTCCATCGTCTTTCTGTGGTCGTGGAAGATCCGCCTGGGTTCGCCCACGGCGATGTTGATGTATCCGTGGTTCAGGTAGAAGTCCCGGAGGCGCTGGATGTCCTCGTCCGTCTGGCTCTTCTTGTAGATGCCCGAATCGGTCCACCAGGAGGTCAGCCAGTTGTAGGGCTTCGTCTTGATCTTTTTCTGGAGGGTCGAGGCGGAATAGGCCTTGTTTCCGGAAAAGGACACCTTGGTGATGTGTGTCACCGTCCCTTCGGAAATCAGAAAGATGAGCTCGACCTTCCGGTTCGAGATCCGCCGCGTGACAGGAACGACGGAGGCGTTGTAGTAACCGGACTTGCGGTAGAGTTCCAGGATCCGCCGGACGTTCTGGTGAACCTCGTACCCATCGTAGAAGGAGGCCGGAAGGATGGTCATTTTTTTACGGAGGTCCGAATCGGATTCGTTGTTGTTTCCGACGAAGCTGATCTTCTCGACGGTCGGACGCTCGGTCACCACGAAGGTCAGGGCGACCCCTCCCTCGAACCCGCGGGCATAGACCCGGATCTGGTCGAAGTATCCCGTCTGGTAAAGCGACTTGAGATCCGAGGAGATGGCGGACTGGGAAAAGGGGTCTCCGACCTTGTTGTGGATCTTCTGGCGGATGGTTCCGGAATCGATCTTCCGGTTTCCCTCGATGTCGATGCGGGTGATCAGGACGGGGGAGAGGTTCTGGGAGGAGTCGTCCGCCGCCCGGGCCCAATCGGGAGAAAACAGGAAGAGAGCGATCAGGCAGGAAAGGAAAAATCCGAGCAGAACCCCTGGATGGAGAGCTCCCGGAGTACCTCCGCAATGGACTGTCTGGCCGGAGGCATTTTTAGACAATGAACCGGTCCGTTTCATCGAAACCGTGAACAAAAAGGACCACGCGTCCTGAAAAAGATTTGGTCATCAAGGTAAGAAAAACTATCAATGGGATATCCTGAAGAGAGGGCTCACACGAAGGACCCACGGGAACGATCGGGAGCTGACTGCAAAAAAGCCCCCGAATCTGCCCAAACCGGCCAAACCTTCGAGACTATAACATGATCGGGGTTCTTTTCCAAGGAAAACGGACTCAGGACAAAAACAGGACGGCGTTCGCCCCTGAGGCTTTTCCGCAAGGGCCCAGTCGTGAACCCGGGAATATTTTTGTTGACACGGGCCCCGGGAAACCCTTATAGTCATGCGCTGTGCCGAGGTAGCTCAGTCGGTAGAGCAGAGGCCTGAAAAGCCTCGTGTCGGCGGTTCGATTCCGCCCCTCGGCACCACATCCACATTTTTTCCGAAACAATTTCCCCTTTTTCTAGACAGCGGATCGATCCTTCCCCTCCCCGAATCCCCTGATCGTCGATGTCAATCGGCCTTTCTGATCCTACCAAACAATCGCCATCCCGAGCATCGGGGCTTTCTCCCGAAGATCCCGGTCCGGCGTCGCAAGAGGAGGTCCATGTCTCAGGGACAACTCAAGACAGGCGGCATCGTACACTGTCAGGTCAAGCTCATGTGCGATCGGGAGAGCTTTCGGACCCTCGTGGACTCGCAGCCAGTCGTGCATGGATATCCGCCCTCGGCGTGTCGCGTTCCGGAGAACATTTCCGACCTCAAATGCCCAAAGAGAGGGCACAAGGGCAAAATCGGAAACAAGGAAATCCCTCAGCCATTCGCCAGCCGGTGCGGACTCATCCGGAAAATTCCTGGAGAAGACCATCGAGCAATCAGGACCAAGGGCATGAACGCTTCCTCCCATCGTTGATCAGAGGGCGAACCGAAATCCCTTCAGGAGAAAGGGATCGTCGGGTAAGGGAGGGCCATTACTGACCCTGCCTCCCCTCGGAACCGTGCGTGCGCATTTCTGCGCACACGGCTCGAACACTCATAAGCCCCCTCGTCGGGAGCCGGTTTCGCCTTCCTCTTGCGTCGCCTTCACAATGCGCCTCTGGAGTCCTTTTACTACCTTTTCGACCCGGGGCCAGCCGATGGCACCCCAGTGGGACAAGGCGTGATTGGGCAACGTTGGCGGAGTTTCCGTCATCTACG
>JAPTWQ010000139.1 GCA_028064945.1 Nitrospiraceae bacterium
ACATACTTTCCGGGACTTCCCGTAAAAACCTCCGCCACAAAGAAGGGCTGGGAGAGGAACCGCTGAATCCGGCGCGCTCTGCCCACAATACGCTTGTCGTCGTCTGACAATTCGTCCATACCCAGAATCGCAATGATATCCTGAAGATCCTTGTACTTCTGGAGCGTTTTTTGAACGGCTCGTGCAACGCCGTAATGCTCATCTCCGACAATCATCGGGTCAAGAATACGGGATGTCGAATCGAGGGGATCGACAGCGGGGTAGATACCAAGTTCCGCGATCTGGCGTGACAGAACAACCGTGGCATCCAAATGGGAAAATGTTGTCGCGGGAGCAGGATCCGTCAAATCATCGGCAGGGACATACACGGCCTGAACGGAAGTGATCGACCCTTTTTTGGTGGAGGTGATGCGTTCCTGGAGCCCCCCCATTTCGACAGCCAGGGTTGGCTGATATCCGACGGCCGATGGCATGCGTCCCAGAAGAGCAGAAACTTCCGCACCGGCAAGAGTAAACCGGAATATATTGTCGATAAAGAACAAGACGTCCCGTCTTTCTTCATCACGGAAATACTCCGCCTGGGTCAGGCCTGTCAACGCGACGCGCAGACGAACACCCGGAGGTTCGTTCATCTGTCCATAGACAAGACTGGTTTTGTCTATGACTTTGGATTCTTTCATTTCGTTCCAGAGGTCGTTTCCCTCGCGGGTTCTTTCCCCTACTCCGGCAAACACGGAGAAGCCTTCGTGTTCCATGGCAATATTCCGGATCAGCTCCATAATGATCACTGTTTTGCCCACTCCGGCTCCGCCGAAAAGACCGGTTTTTCCTCCCTTTGCAAACGGAGCGATCAGATCGACAACCTTGATTCCCGTTTCGAAGACTTCGGTTGCGCTTGCAAGCTCTTCAAAACCAGGAGGCTCGCGGTGGATGGATCTTCTGGCTTCCGCCGTGATCGGTCCGGCTTCGTCCACCGGATTTCCAAGAACATCCATCATCCGGCCCAGGACGGATTGTCCGACCGGAACCTGGATTGGTGAGCCGGTATTCTTGACCTTCATTCCGCGGACCAGACCATCCGTCGTCGACATGGCAATCGATCTGACAACACCTTCCCCGATCTGCTGCTGGGTTTCCAGAATGATGTCATTCCCTTCAACAATCAGGGCCGCATAGATATCCGGTACGCTTCCTTCCGGGAAGCGGACATCCACGACCGGTCCGATCACCTGAATGATTTCTCCTGTTTCCATCACTTCAATGCTCCTTATGTGGTTATTGGATGGCCTAAACCGGATCAGCCCTGACTGATCGCTTCCGCGCCAGAGGAAATTTCCGATATTTCCTTCGTAATATTGGCCTGTCTCAGCTTGTTATAAGTCAGCGTAAGACCGTAAATCACTTCCTTTGCGTTGGCCGTTGCATTTTTCATGGCTACCATCCGGGCGCTGTACTCGCTGGCAAAATTCTCAAGAACTCTTTGAAAGATGACCGTTTCAAAATACCGCGGTATCAGGACTTCCAGAATGTCTCGACGGTCCGGCTCAAACAAATATTCTCCCGACAGCCCGGCCGGTATCTTTTCCGTCAATTTCTGAGGATCGATCGGCAACAGTTTTTCGTGCTTCGGTTTTTGGGACATAATGGATTCAAACTGGGTATAAAAAACCCAGACCTCTTCCCAATGCTTTTTTGTATAGAACTCTTCGATGACAACCTGCGTCGCGGGCAAAATTTCTTCAATGGTTCCCCGGTCCTTGACACCATGAATCACACCCTGCAAGGGCAAGCCCGACCGGCGGACAAAATCCCTCCCCTTGCGACCAATGGTCACAAACTCGAATTTTGTTTCAGGGCGTTCTTTCATAAACCGTGTCAACGAACGAAAGAGGTTTGCGTTGATCGCTCCACAGAGGCCCCTGTCCGTCGAGACAAGAACGATACCCGCCGTTTTAACCGGACGAACCTCAAAATATGGGTGTGGAAAGGACCTTTCAAGATACGCAATCCGGTGCATGAGATCATATATTTTTTCTGCATACGGGCGTGTATCCATCACCCGTTGCTGGGCTTTGCGCATCTTTGCGGAAGCCACCATTTCCATCGCTTTTGTGATCTGCCGGGTATTTTTCACCGACTTGATCCTGGAACGGATTGATCGGAGGGACGGCATCCCTTAAGACTCCTGAAAAATGTTTTGAAAATTCGACAAAAGCGTCTTCAGCTGGTCCGTTGTCTTTTCGGAAAGTGTTTTTTCCTCCCGGATGGCCTTCAGAGTTTCTGTGCCATTCGTATCGAGATAGATCGAAAGTTCCTTTTCATAACGCTGGACACTGCCTGGCTTGATGCTGTCCAGAAAACCGTTGGTTGCAGCAAAAATAATCGCAATCTGTTTTTCCACGGAGATCGGAGAATAATGAGGCTGTTTCAGGATTTCCGTCAAACGAAGCCCTCTTTCAATCTGGTCCCGTGTGGTTTTATCAAGATCTGATGCAAACTGCGCAAAAGCAGCCAATTCCCGAAACTGTGCCATCTCCAGGCGGAGTTTTCCGGCGACCTGTTTCATCGCCTTGATCTGGGCCGCACCTCCGACTCGGGACACAGAAATACCGGGATTGATTGCCGGACGGATACCGGAATAGAAAAGGTCGGTTTCAAGATAGATCTGGCCGTCGGTGATCGAGATGACGTTTGTGGGAACAAATGCAGACACGTCGCCAGCCTGGGTTTCGATGATGGGAAGAGCTGTCAGAGAGCCTCCACCGTGATTTTCATCCAGCCGGGCGGCGCGTTCGAGCAACCGACTGTGGAGGTAGAAGACGTCTCCGGGATAGGCTTCCCTGCCGGGTGGTCTCCGAAGAAGAAGGGAGAGCTGACGATATGCCCAGGCATGTTTTGTCAGATCATCGTAAACAATGAGGGCATCCTGATTGCGGTCCCGAAAATATTCCCCCATCGCACATCCGGCATAGGGAGCAAGATATTGAAGGGCAGCCTGTTCTGAAGCCGATGCGGAGACGACAATTGTATATTCCATCGCACCGTTCTTTTCCAGAATGTTGACTGCGTTCACAACACTGGACGCCTTCTGTCCGATCGCCACGTAAATGCAGACGACGTTCTTCCCTTTTTGATTCAGGATCGTGTCAAGAGCAATCGTGGTTTTCCCGGTCTGCCGGTCTCCGATGATCAATTCTCTTTGTCCACGGCCCACAGGAATCATTGCATCGATGGCCTTGATTCCCGTCTGCAGCGGAACGCCAACAGCTTTTCTGGTGGCGACGCCTGGTGCGACCTTTTCCACCGGGGACGTCATTTTTGCCGGAATATCTCCTTTTCCGTCAATCGGCTGTCCCAGAGCGTTGACAACACGTCCCACCAGTTCAGGACCGACCGGGACTTCCATCACGCGGGAGGTTGTCCGGACTTCGTCACCGGCCCGAACATCTTCCGTTGCCTCCAGAAGAGCCGCACCCACCTCATTTTCTTCAAGATTTAATACAAGCGCCTTGCCACCCCTGACCAGCTCCAGCATTTCTCCTGCTTTCGCCTTTTCCAGTCCGGCAATGCGAATGATTCCATCCCCCACCTCCAGGATCGTGCCCCGGTCATCCGAAATCACCCCTCCCCGGAAGGCGTTCAGGCTTTTCAATATATCGTTGGTAATTTCCGAGCTTTTCAAGGTTATTTCATCCCCCATCTCATCCGGGCTCAAGCCCGATCCAGGAGTTCACCCTGCATCTGGGTCAGACGCCCTTTCAGGCTGCCATCCCACACATGCGTTCCGGCCTGGATGACCAGACCGGCAATCAACTCCGGGTTTATTGTCCAGTTTGCCCTGACCTTCAAATTCCCCAGTTTTTCCGACAGCAATTGTTCAACCTTTTTCTTTTCCCCTTCGGGAAGAGCCTGGGCCGACGCGATAGAAACCTCCACCTGACCGGTCTCGTCGAAAAATCTTTTCTGAAGCTGGAAACGACAGTAGGGAAGAGCATCCCACAAATCTTCCAGGATCAACACAGACAGAAAAACCCCGGACGCTTCTTCAGGGAGAGAAATTCCATTGCTCTGGAAGATTCTCTGAAAAAATTCCGTCTTTTCCGGAAGTGGTATGCTGCGCGTCAATGAAAAAGCACGGACTTTTCTGTTGAAACGAAGACTTTCCAAAATGGAAAGCGCCCTGTCCCAGAGCGAAAATCGCTCTTCCTCAGCGGCGATTCGCTCCATGAGAAATTCCACAAGGCGCTTTGCCCTAGCTTCCCCTTTTCTCCCGATCTTCATCCTGCCTTCTTCGGCTCTGCCTTAACGGCTCCAGTCTCCACTGCCCGGATAGCCTTGTTGATAAACATCATTTTCTGAGTTTCATTGAGACTTTCTTCAAGCACGGACTCGATTCCCCGCACCACAAGAGAGACTGTCTCTTTCCGAAGCTCATTTCGGACCCGGTCAATGTCCGCCTTGATCTGAGCTTCCGCTTTCTTGAGTCGGGTTTCGACTTCCAGCATGGCTTCCTTTTGCTTCTCCTCCCGAACAACTCTCCCCATTTCTTCCGCCTGGCGCAAAATCTCTTCTGCCTGTGCCCTTGCCTTGGAAAGAAGCATCTTCTGTTCCTCAAGGATGCTGGCTGACTCTTCACGATTCTTGCGGGCAGCCTCCAGATCAGACACCACCCGCATCTTCCGCTCTTCAAGAACCTTGACCAGAGAGGGAAGAAGAATCTTCCAGACAATCGCCAGCATTAAAAGAAAGGAGAGGACTGTCCACATTCCGAGAGAAGAAAAGAACCGGGAATCAAACTGCGGCATCTGCGTTCCTTTCCTTGACTTCCATCACCATTTCTCCGGTCATTTTTACTTCCGGAGCCCCATGATGATAAACGCAATCACCAGGGCATAAAGAGCCACTGCCTCCGAAAGCGCAAAACCCAGCCACATGTATTTGGAGACCCGGCCTTCGACTTCCGGCTGACGGGCAACCGCCTCGATCATTTTACCGAAAATATAACCGATTCCCGCACCAGATCCGGCAACACCGATTGCGGCAGCACCCATACCAATTAACGCAGCAGCATGAACATCCATGAAAAATGACCCTCCGGTTGGAATAACTCTCTAATGATTAAGCTTGACAGCCTGCCCGATATAAACGGCGGACAGAATGGCAAAAATATATGCCTGGATAAAGGCCACGAGGACCTCCAGGAGATACAGGACGACGGAAATCGAAAATGGTAGCCACTTAAGATATACCGCAAGCGTCCCGGTCAGGGTAAACAGAACAAATAGGATTGTGTGCCCGGCGGTCATATTTGCAAACAGACGGACGGCCAGCGACAAAGGTCTGGCCAGCTGGGAAATAATTTCGATAGGCACGATCAGAGGCATCATCCAGAAAGGGACTCCTTCTGGAACCAGAACACTCAAGAAACGAATCCCATGTCGGGCAAAACCGATCACAAGACTTGTCAGATAGACGGCAACTGCCAGAATCCCCGTTACAACCAG
The DNA here is from genome assembly GCA_028064945.1 of Nitrospiraceae bacterium. The sequence continues at coordinate 5,505 of JAPTWQ010000139.1, forward strand.
CTCGGAAGTCACCGTAAACACATGGGGAACGAGCCCGAGGAAGTTTCCCAGAAAGACCAGAAGAAACAGCGACAGGATCCAGGGGAGATACTTCTCCCTGTTTTCGGCCCCGATATTTTCATCCACCACACGCGCCATCGTTTCGTACAGCATTTCAACAAGGCTCTGGAATCGTTCGGGAACAATCGATGCCCGAACCCGGATGTGCAAGGCTGCCAGAAGGGCGATCCCTCCGATGACCCAGAAAGAGATCACCGCCTGCGTAACGGCGACATCATGTCCCAAGAAGTGGAAGTGAAAAAGCGCATGCAGAAAGAATTCTTCCAGTGGATTTCCGTTCAATATCTACTCCCGTTTATCTCGATTCCTGTCACCGTCTTCCGAACGGATCATCTTCGTAATTGTCCGGTACACCATCCAGAAACCCGCGCTCCCTCCCAAAAGGAGTCCGGTGATGGAGAAAACCGGGAAATACTTCATCCCGAGGCGAGAATCAACATAATATCCGATACCCGCGCAGGTAAAAGTTGTCACGACCAGCTCGAACCCCAGCCGGGCCACGAACACAAATCCGTTTTCTTTTTTCTCGTCCATGATCAACCCGCACCGTGCCATCCGGGAACCGGAATTGCCTGAGAAGGGAAAACGGGAGAGGTTTCGGCAGAGCGATCGCCTGATCCTGCTGGGGGCCAGCCCCCGCCTGGGGAACACACACGAATTTTTATCCGAGAAAAAATCCTTACCATTACATCAAAAAGGATTTTGTTTTTCAATAGCTGCACGAAGCTGCAACAACCCGATAGCGTTGGTAACTGAGATACGTCTCTCCAGTTCTATTCTAGAAAAACTCTTCGATCGCCTGAACGACCATCTCCGAAGATTCCCGAGATTCCTCCCGACAAGTCTTTGTTCCTTCTCCGACTTGACCGGAATGCACACATTTCCTACACTCAGGCATGGTCCTTCAACGGTTGCTCTATCTGATCTACGGATATGTTCTCGTTTTCCTGGCGGGCGGAACGCTGATCTTTACCCTTTTTGTCACCCCCGTCCTTTTCCATTCCCTCGGGAAAGAGCAGGCCGGGCATATCGTTGGTGTTCTCTTTCCTCCCTATTTTCATCTTCTTTTCGTCTTTACCCTTGTCTCCCTTCTTTTGCAGGGAAGTCGGGTCGCCCTCAAGCCGTCAGGAGGCCGGAAGTCTCTTTATTTTTTGGGAGTCCTGACAACCATGACCGGGTATCTTGCCCTTTTTCTGGGTCCCCGGGCCATGTCGTCCAGGGCGGCCTGGTACGCCAAACCCGGCGATGCGTCCCTGAAAGCCGCCTTTGACTCCCTTCATCAGCAATCTGTCCTTCTGAACGGCTTCATCCTCGCCGGATACCTTGGATTAGTCCTGTTTCTGCTGACGGAGCCTCCGTCCACGCACGGAGGAAAGAGTCGAGTCCCGTAACCGACGGAAAAATCCTGTCCGGAGAAAACTCCGGATTTTCGACGGGGTCACCAAATCCCCACTGGACCCCCACAGTCAAAACCCCTGCGCGACGACCGGATTCCATATCCACGATGCTGTCCCCGATAAGAATTGCTGCATTCCCGGCTGCACCGAACTTCTTCAGCATTTCCAGGACCGGCATCGGGTCCGGTTTGCGTTCGGAAAAGGTATCACCGCCAACAATATCCTGAAAAAACCGTTCGGCGCCAAGTCGACGGATCAGTTCCCGGCAGAGGTCCTCTCTTTTGTTGGAGACAACGACATGGGTCCCCGGAATGTTTTCAAGGATCTCCGGGATACCCGGGAAAAAATGCGTCCAGTCCGCGATATGATCCCGATAGTAATCCAGAAATATCCGGATGGCTTTTTCCCGCTCACTTTCTGAAACGTTTGCGGGGAGAGCCTGGTTTACAAGATACCGGACACCGTTTCCAACCATTTTCGCAAAGTGATCGTCCTGAACGGGCAGATACCCGAGGGAAGTCACCGCGACATTTGTCGCCTGAACAAGGTCTTTTCGGGAATCCACAAGGGTTCCGTCCAGATCCCACAAAATCAGTTTCCGGTTCGTTCCCTTATCTGAAAATTTCATACGTCGATACACACCCTTTCCCATCATTCACCAAGAAAATCCATCCTTCTGTTCTCGAAGCATCACGGGATTCTCCCGTTCTCCCGGAGACGGTCCCCCAACAGATTGAACAGGATCACGATACAGACAATGACGACCCCTGAAAGAAGAAGCCAGGGCGCCGCTTTCATCGCCGGCAAAGACTGGGATTCCGCGAGAATATTTCCGAGACTGGGGTGCGGCTCTGAAACTCCCAGACCCAGGAATGATAACCCGGCTTCTCCGACAATAAATCCGGGAATCGAAAGAGTGAGTGCGATCAGAAGATAATAGGACATATTTGGCAAAATGTGACGGACCCAGACGCCCCACCAGGAAACGCCGACCGATCTGGCCGCCAGGACAAATTCCTCCTGTCGGAGACTTCGCGCCACCCCCCGGACCACCCGTGCCAGTCCCGCCCATCCGACAAAAGCAAGTGCACCGGTCATGATCAGTGTGACTTCTGTCGTCGACAACCCGGGAGGAAAAATGGCCCGAATCCCCATCAACAGGTAAAGGGACGGGATCGCCATAAAAACTTCGCCTGTCCTCATAAGCAGCTGATCGATCCACTCCCCGCCTGTCCCCGCGGCAAGACCGGCCAATACCCCGATGATAAAGGAAAGAGTAACCGCAGAAAATGACAACAGAAAGGAAAACCGGATCCCATAGAGAAGACGGGACCACAAATCTCTTCCAAAAACATCCAGACCCAAAAAAGACAGTCTCCCGGGAGAATCCACGCAAAAAAGATGCATCCGGGAACGGATGACTCCCATCCACGTATATCCTTCGCCCTGACAAAGAAAACGGACCGGGACCCATTGGCCAGGGCGGCGTTGAAAACGGTGAAGAACCGGATCAGAGACAGTCAGAACCGGGACTTCCAGGCGACCTTCATGAAATGTCGGCCAAACGGGAGGCATGTAGCTCAAGTCAAAACGGACACTGTCGTAGCGGTAGGGTGCAAGAAACTCGGCAAAAAGCCCGGACACAAAAAAGACCCCGAGAAGAATCAGTGGAAGCCCGGCCCGACGAAGAGAATTCCCCGGTTTCCCTCTCATACGGACAACCCTTCGCGTGAACGGGGATCCAGAAAATACAACAGTGCATCCGCGAGGATGTTTCCGGAAAGAAGCATGAGAGAACCCGCCAGAATACCGCCCATCACCAGATACAGATCTTCCGTCATCACAGCATGGAGCATCAGTCTTCCCATCCCCGGCCAGGCATAGACCATTTCCACAAACGCTGCGCCCGACAAGAGTCCCCCCAGTTCCATACCAAAAACGGTGATGAGGGGATTCAGGGCATTTCGGAAGAGATAGCGAACCCGGAGGATCCTGACGGACAAGCCGCGCGCCCGCGCAGCCGCAAAGTACGGTTTGCTCCGAACTTCCAGGACGGAAGAGCGCATCAACCTGTAGAGGACGCCAAAACTGCCGAGAGCGAGAGTCATGGCTGGAAGAGTCAGGTGGAGAAGAAGATCGCCCAACCCGGACAATCCCCCCGACGAGGAGGATGCCTCACTGTGCGCCCCTCCTATGGGAAACCATCCGGTCGCACCTGCCAGGAGAACTCCGAGAAGTGCCAGAAAAAAAGAGGGAATGGAAATGGAAAGATAAGAAAAGGATGTCAGTGTTTTGTCCAGCCAGCCGTCCGGCCTTGAAGCCCCATAGACAGCAAAGGGGAGCGCCATGCCCCAGGAGAGAATGACGGCGCTGACCGTGAGAAGAAGGGTCAGGGGGATGCGGGAAGCCAGGAGCTGGACCACCGGCAGGTGGTAGGAAAACGAATATCCGAGATTTCCATGGAAAACCGCCACCACCCAGTCAAAGAACTGGACATAAAAGGGCTTGTCCAGCCCGTAAAGCGCTTTCAGCTGACGAATGATGGCCGGCGAAACCTGGGGATTCATTGCCATCTGGGAGAGAAAGTTTCCCGGAGCCAGATGAATCAGGAGAAAGGAAAGGAAAAGGATTCCGGAGAGAACCAGCAGAAAATGGAGAAAGCGTATGAGGACAATCCGGATCATGTCGGCGACAGGACTCCCTGCTGATAAACCTGTGTGATGTGCGGAACGACTCCTCCCAGCGGAGAGGGGCGAATCCCCCCGAGAGTCTTTCGAACGGCCGTAATCTCATCCGGGGTCACGAGATCGACCAGTGGCAACTCATGATGGGCGATTTCCTGCCATTCGTCATAGATCTTCTTCCGGACTTTCGGATCAAGTGTGGTGTCACCCTGATCAAAGAGCGCGTCCACCTTGGCTTCCCAGGTCTGGTCAGGCTTTTTCTCCCGGGGATTCCAGAGGTGCAGAAAACCGGAAGACTTCCAGACAGAAGAGTCGCCATGGGGATCGACGACCCCGGTGAGACCAAAAAGAAGCATTTCCCACCGGTAGCTTGTCATGACCATGGTTGCCAGCATATTGAACTGCAAAGGGACGATCCGCATCTTGATGCCGACATCTTTCAGGTTTGCCTGAACAATCTGGGCCATCTGAATCCGTTCAAGGCTTTCCGTATTTGTCAGAAGAACGACCAACACCCGATGGCCCTGATCGTCATACAGTCGATCGCGGACATAATGAAAACCACCGCGCAGAAAACACTCTCTTGCCTTCTTTAAATCATAAGCAAAAGGGTGCAGCCTCTCATCAAAAAATGCCTTGACCGCGGGCGGCACCGGACCCGGTATCGGTTGTCCCATTCCGCTTAATACAATATTAATCATGGCCTGTCTGTCGATGGAAAGAGCAATTCCCTTGCGAAACAGACGATTTCGGAACCAGCGGATCTTCCAGGGGGGAAGGGGAGCCCGGGGATTCTCATTGAACGTCACGAATGACTCCGAGAGAGAAGGACCCCGAACCATGAGATCAAACGCATCTTCTTTCTGGACAGGCTTCAGGACAGCCATCTGCTGGGGAGAGACCCCATACAGATCCGTTTTTCCCGTCATGAACCGGATCAGGGAACTCGTGTCGTTTGGGACGATGCGCAATACCAGTCGGGACAGACAAGGCATCGGACAGCCGGGAGAAGGCCTCAGACCAACAGGAGGGCGATAGCGGGAGTTGGCTTTCAAAACGATCAGTTGGCCCGGGAGGTATTTTTCCAGCACAAACGGTCCCGTTCCAACGATATGAGATGGTTTTTCCCTCACGGACCACGCCTGATTGAAGAGACCCCGGTCAACCCAAGGCTCCAGGATGTGGCGCGGGAGGATCTCCACACCCATCGTTTCCAGAAGGGGCGCAAAAGGCTTGACGGTTTTAACAATCACCGTCAGACGGCCTTTCCGTTTGACCGAAAAGGGTTTTCCCCCGACCATCAGTTCGGAACGGACTGCCGTTGCGACGGCGGGATTGTAATAAATACGACGGAATGTAAACGTGACATCCCGGGCATCCAGGGGAACCCCGTCGGACCACTGGAGACCGTCCTGAAGATGAAAGACAACCGTTCGTCCTCCATCGCTGACCGTCCAGCCTTTTGCCAGATCCGGCTTGATTTCGCCGGTCACTGGAGATTCCCGGGTGAGGCCCCGGAACAAATACCCCAGGATCTGGGTACTGGTTGTTTCTGTCGCCAATGCCGGATTGAATGTCTTCGGGTCCGAAACGACATCCATCACGAGCTTCCCCCCGGCGAAGGGAGAACGGGGAAGAACCGCCCACGGCTTATGATTTGAGTTCTGGCAACCCGCCGACACCAGACAGACCAGGAGCAACGTCAGGAACGGGACAGGCGAACGGCCTTTCACGTTCAGGGGGTCTTTGTTTTTGGCGCAGGCGCTGAAGGCAGGGATTTCAGGGGAGAATTCAGAAGAAGGGACGGTCCGACCGGACTTTGCCGGATCAGGGACAGGGAGAGGGATGTCACCATGAACAGTGTCGCAAGGACGACCGTCACCTTGCTTAAAAACGAGGATGCCCCGCGTGCGCCAAAGAGGGACTGACTGGAACCGCCAATCATCACTCCGGTTTCCGCACCTTTTCCGGACTGGAGAAGGACAGCGACCACGATCAGAACACAAGTCAGAACATGAACGACGGTAATCAGCGTTGTCATGAAAGATTTACTCCTTCTTTTCGATAAAAACCGGCCTCAAGAAGACCCCTGTCAGGACAATGCCCTGAGAGAATCCACAAATGTCTCCGGGTCCAGCCATGCACTTCCCACCAGCAAACCGGACAAGTTCTCCAGTGCTGCGAGAGAAGAAATATTTTCGAGGTTCACCGACCCCCCATACAGGATGCATGGCGGAACGGGCCAGGAAAACCCTTCCAGAACCGCCGATATCACCTCCTCAATATCCGAACAGGAGGCGTTTTTCCCCGAACCGATCGCCCATACTGGCTCATAGGCCAGGTAAAGCGGGATATTTCCATTCTCACGAAAGGCTTTTGTCACCACCTCAACAATGGGTGCCACCTGATTGCGCAGGACCCGCAAGGTCTCTCCGGCATCCCGCTCTTCCCGGGACTCACCGAAACAAACAAGCGGTATTGCTCCCGCCTGGAGACAAAGACTGGTTTTTCTTGCGACATCGGCGTCCGTCTCCCGAAAATACCTTCTTCGCTCCGAATGGCCGAGGATTGATCCGACCGCACCGACATCCAGAATATTCCGGACGGACACTTCCCCGGTGAATGCACCTTCACTCCGGCTTGATACGTCCTGTGCAAAGATTTTGACAGGAAGACCCCGCTTATGAACTTCCCTGGAGAGATCCTGCAGATAGACATGGGTCGGGGCAATGGCAATCTGATGCCGGGTGCCTGACAGCATTGATGACAGGCGCTCCCTTTCAAGAGCGTCGAGATATGTCTCGATCCGGTCCCGGGTCATATTCATTTTCCAGTTTGCGACAAGAAACATCCGTCCCCCGGCGGCCATCCGATATTTGTTCTCAGTGTTCGTTGTCAGGAATCGCTTTCAGACCCGGAAGCTCCTTTCCTTCCAGAAGTTCGAGTGCCGCTCCTCCTCCCGTCGAAATGAAGGTCATGTTGTCCGCTTCCCCGGCACGATAGACCGCGAGAGCCGTATCGCCTCCACCCACAACGGTCAGGGCATATGAATTTGCCACGGCATGCGCCATGGCAAACGTGCCCCTTGAATAGGCATCAATTTCAAAAACACCCATCGGACCATTCCACAGAATCGTCTTGGCGTTGTCCAGGACTTCCGAAAACAGACGCACGGAGGCGGGACCAATATCGAGGCCCGTCCATCCCTTCGGAATTTCCTGATATGGAACAATCTTGGTCGGAGCGGCCGGGTCCCGGCTTTCCGCCACAATACAATCGACAGGAAGATACAGCTTAAATCCCCCCTTTCGGGACTTCTCCAGCATTTCAAGGGGAATATGAAGCAGATTGTCTTCCACCAGAGAATCCCCGATCTCGAAGCCCATTGCCTTATAAAAAGTAAAGGCCATTCCGCCACCGATGATGATCTTGTCGACTTTTTCCTGGAGATTTGCGATCACTCCCAGTTTGCCGGAGACTTTTCCTCCTCCAAGAACAGCGACAAAAGGACGTGTCGGGCTGGAGACAGCGCCTTGCAGATAATTGACTTCCTTTTTCATCAAAAAACCGATGGCCACCGTCTTGAGGAGAGAAGGCAGACCCACCACGGAAGCATGCGCCCTGTGAGCCGTTCCAAACGCATCGTTCACGTAGACGTCACACAAAAGGGAGA
>JAPTWQ010000023.1 GCA_028064945.1 Nitrospiraceae bacterium
CAGTTTCGTGAAATCGGGTGGGTCAGCTTAGGTGAAATCCATCACCTATCGTCAAATCTTTTGTCTCCTGTGATTTTTTGTCAGTTCAAGGCGATTGGAGAAAAGATGAAATGAGAAAAGGGTCATGCCAAAGGGGGTCTTCCGGACCGACTCGATATCGCTTGGGGCGACGGGAGCCTCCCCCGCGAGGGAGTGGTGTCCGAGAGCGTCGACAGGATGGAGAGCCGGGTCTCTGCTGCCAGGTCCTTTCTTGATTTTTTCTCCGGGAAGATTGGAGGGTGGAGGACGAGGCGCGCCATAATGCGATCTTCGCCCAGAGTTCGCCAAAGGGAGCGACCGAAACTTTCGCCTCCGGTATAGGAGGTCGCATGGTTGGGGGGCCCTGTGAGGCTCTCGTAACGGAGAGCCAGGGGAAGGATCGGAACCCCGGTCCGGAGAGCGCTCTCGAAGAGTCCGCTTCGGAAGGGAAGAAGCTGTTCCCCGGTTGTCGTTGTTCCTTCGGGAAAGAGAACGACGGACTGCCCTCTCTCAAGGCTTCGGCAGACTTGCCTGAAGATGGCGTGGAGGGAGGAGAGCTTGTTTCTTGAAATGAAAAGTGTCCCAACCCTTCGGGCTCCGGGACCGATGACCGGACAGAGGGCAATTTCCTCCTTGGCGATAAATTGTCCGGGGATGAGCTGGCGGATGAGAAGAATGTCCATCCATGAAATATGGTTGGCGACAATCAGGAAGGGTCCGGGACCAGGAGAGGGCCCCTCGACGGTTACCTCCACCTTGAATTTTGACAGAAGACCCTGACACCAGCGAGAGAGGGGATCCGAGGTTTCAGGGGAGAGCTTCCGTTCTTTTGGAGGAAATAGGAAAAATCCGGCAATGTGGGTTCCCACCCGAAGGGCCCGAAGACCCCGAACCCCTCAGGAAGGGGATGGTCGTGTCGAGGAAGTGGCAGAGCCGCCCTCATGAGAGAATTGGGTTTCGATGAGTCCGGCCCGATCTGAAAAAGTGTCGGGCATACCGTCCCGAGGTCTCTTTAACCGACAGCCAGACGGGAAAGTCGGCGGTCTGAAAGACGGGGTCGTGGGAGGCCTCTCCCAGAATCTTTGCCCCGAGTCTTACGTAGCCTTTGAGAAGCGGTGGCAGGACGGGAGGATTAGCATTCTGGTCGCGCCGGAAAAGACAGGGGTAGTGACGGTATGGGACAACCTTCTGGGAGTCCTTTCCCCAGGCCTGTGTCCGGAGGTAGGTATAGATGCGGTCAAGGTCGAGCGAAGGGTCAGTCAGGTCGCAACTGGCGCATCCCATCAAGTAACGGATCTCTTCCTTCATGAGGATCCGGGCCAGGGCGGCCCAGAGAAGGGCAATGACGCCTCCGCTTCGGTAGTCGGGATGAACGGCCGATCGTCCGAGTTCGGCCGTATGTTCAAGAAAGGGAGAGAGGGGACTGATATCGAACTCGGTGGCGGTATAGAATCCCCCCGCCCTTTGGGCTCCCCGATGGTCGAGGATCCTGTACGTCCCGACGCAAATCTCCCGGGCGCTGTCGGTGACGATCAGGTGGCGTGCAAAAGCATCGAATCGGTCCTGCTCGGGGACCACAAGATGCTCAGGGGTCTCGGGAGGAGAAAATCCAAAGGCCAGAGCCCTGAGTCTTTGGGCCCGGAGAAGATCCTTTTCATTCCGGGCCTAGGAGACCCTGAGAGGAGAAGAGCGAAGGGGGGAAAGAACCGGAGCCATGGCGACCTCCCGGGACAGGGTGGATGGGGTATCATCGACCCCGAGAATAGCCCGGCCATATGACAGGGAGGTCTGTCCCCTGTGACGGATTTGTGACGGGGAGGGCCTGGCAAGAAAGGACGATGGGGAAAGGGAGTCAATGGGGGAGAAGTGGCGGGTGTGCGACAAATTTTAAGAGATCCTGAGGGATCTGGGGGAACTTTTTTGCCAACAATTTCGCTTGGATATTCCTGAGGCTCTTTCCCCCGTTGCTTCAGCGGGAGTCGTCAGTTAAAGCTGCCTGCAAGGAAACTTGAACGGACGATTACAATGGGGGGTCTGGGATGCCACCTGCCCGACAAAAAACGGAACAGAACCCGATCCGGGATCTGTTCCGCCTCGCTTTAAAGGATATTAACGTCCCTTTGCAATGGTGCAGACCTTCGTATAAATTCCGAGCACACTGGTAATGTGATGCTTGACTGAAACCAGCTTCTTGATGTTTCCATTCTTCATGGCCGTTTGGGTTGATGAGTCCCCGTCCGTCTGGAACCCTATGATGGCGGCACTGCAGGCCTCTCCTCTTTTAAGGGATGAGGAGTTCGGATTGTCCTTGAGCGGAGAGCCAACGGTCAAATCGGTATAAATGGTCCCTGCCGAACCCTCTTCTGTTCCATAGGGGGCGGTCCACATGCTGCATCCAGACAGGGCGACTGTTCCCATAACCAACACCGTGGCGACGACTTGCTTCACTCGTTTCATGATCTCCTCCCTCGATAAATTGAAGTATTGTTAAAGAGATAAAGCCAAGCATTGTCAGGATCCTTCATAGACCCGACAATAATAGATAGTCTATCACATAAGAGGATTGAGTCTGTATACTGCTGCACAGAATTGACTCAAAGAATCGAATTGTCGGAAATATTCTCGGAAATTATTTTATCACAGGAAGGGGAGAAGTGGAGAATGGCGTCATTATTTGGTGCTCGGGAGGAGAATCGAACTCCTATGGGGTCACCCCCGGCGGATTTTGAGTCCGCTGCGTCTGCCTGTTCCGCCACCCGAGCCTTGGGAAAAAGAATTCTTGACGTTTCGATTATACGGAGGTGTTCTGGGTGTGGCAAGAAAGTGTCCATGGCGGCAGCA
>JAPTWQ010000013.1 GCA_028064945.1 Nitrospiraceae bacterium
TCGAATCCTTTTTCGATGACTTTCGCGAAAGCCTTTTTCATGACAATCAGATCAAGCTGCGAGACGATTCCGCTGCCCTCGGCCACATCGATCACCTCGTTGGCGGGGATGATGCGCCCCTCGAACGGGATGCGCATCAGCACTTCGTATGCGATCGGCGTGGGATCGCTCGTCGTGGCGATGGGCTGGAAATAGGGTTCGACGGTTTTTTCAGAGACCGCTTTCTGAATGATGAGGATCTTTTCGCTGTGAGAGCGGTACACGTCGGCCACATCGTCCTTGTTGGGAACCGTGATGTTGTTTTTGCCGAGCTGTTTGGCCCGCCTCATGGTGTTTTCGGCGATCATGAAAAGGTCGCGGGACGATCGGGCATGAACCGGGAAGGTGGACATCCCGATCGAAACCGATGTCCGCATGTCTCCCTTCCCCTCTTTGCCCTGGACGCTGAACGTCGTCGTCCGCCCCAGGATTTTGCTGGCGACTTCTTCGGCTTCCTGCCGTTCTTTTCCCGGGAGGATCATGACGAATTCATCCCCGCCGTATCGGGCCACCATCTCTCCCTGATTCATGAGGTCCGACAGCAACGTCGCATACGCTGTCAGATATCGGTTCGCTTCTTCGATCCCGAAGGCTTCATTGATGTGCCTGAAATTGTCCAAGTCAAAGAAGAGAATTGAAAAACATCCCGAATGGCGCTCACTTCTCCCCACCTCGTAATCGAGCAGCTCCCAAAACATCCTCTGATTCGGCATGTTCGTCAGCGGATCGCTTTTTTCCGAATACTCCGCCTTGCGCGAGTTTCCGCAGACAACCCTGAGCGCTTCCAGAACCTCGAGAATTTTTTTAGCGGAGCGCGTCTCGATCCTCCTCTCTTTCTGAGGGTTCTCTTCCGGGAAGGCCAGCCCCACAAATCCCCGACTCTTGTTGGAGTGCCGGATGAACTCCGTCCGTATGACGAGAGTGTCCAATGCGATCTCCGCTTCCGGCTCTTCGACATTGATGACTCGCGATCGTATCTCGACCCTCTCTCCTTCGTCCAACCGCCTGACATCGATCAGCTGCTCCAGAATTCTCCGTTCAATCCGCTCCTGATCAGACGCCTCGGGTCTTCTGCGCCAGACCACCTCCACATCTAAGGAGCTTCCCGCCAACATTTCCGCATGCAGCACGAACGGAACATCCACAATGTCATTGAGGGCCGTCAGAACTCCATCGACGGCCTCCTCCCACGCTTTCGATCTCCCTGTGGCGTCAATCAAGCGATCAAGAAGAATGTTTTCGATTTTTTCTGTTTTGTCGATGAGACTTCGCATATTTCTCCCGCGTTAAACACGTTCTCGTTCACCCAATTGCGCGGGAAACCCCGGCAGGAATGCCGGGGAGGGATAGCGCCGTTCCCGCATTCCTTTCTGTTTGGCTCTCTGTCAATATCCGTACCCTTCGGCCCGCGTAGCGGGTTTGAACCCGCTTCACCTGGTCAACTCGAGCCTGTCGAACCTCCTTTCAAGCTCCACCATTCACGGCGGGGTGGTTGACTTGTTTGTCCACCGATTCGGCATCGATCAACACGGTCGTTTTTGTCATGCCGTTCTTGCCCGACTCCCGCACCGCCGCGAGAACCACGTTTTTGACGATGCGCTTGATCTCCCTGGGCGTCATCACCGCGAGGCGGTCGATGGCCCCGTTGGTCATATCCACATCGATACTCGAGGTCACCCCCAGCTCCTTGAGGAGTTTTTTCGCAATGTTGCGGATCACCGGCGGCATCTTTTCCGGCGGGATATTGTCGACATGAAAAATCTGAAAACGCGTCAACAAAGGCTCCGGGATCTTCGTGGCCTCGTTCGCCGAAGCCACCCACATGACGCGCGTCGCATCGAACAGGACCGTCGGGCCCAGGAATTCGTCCATCATCTTTCGGGAGGATGTCTTTTCCAGCGCCCCCAGAAGATAATCCGTCAGATTGCTGACGTTGGTATTGGAGGTCGGGACCTTGTCGAGCTCGTCCAGCAGAAAAAGAGGATTGGCGATTCCCTTGGCCAGCACGCTCGCCACCCGTCCCGGGGAGGATCCCTTCCATCCGGAATTCATCCCGCCCAGGACCATGGCTCCCCCGGAGTTTCCCCCCAGTCCCACCACCTCGGCCGGAACGCCCAGCATCTCGGCCAAGCTGTAGATGAGTTCCGTCTTTCCGACGCCCGGGGGCCCCACCAGCAACAAGGGCTGGAGCGCCATGATGCCCGTCTCGCTGATCTTGCCCACCGCGCAATATCCCGCAATGAAGTCCAACACATCCACAAAGTTTGGAAAGGATTCCTTGAGCTTCTCGATCTCTTTGGGATCGACCGGAGGCATGGCATAGTGGTTTTTTGTTCGGGATTTGATGATGGCGGTGAAGGCGGGCGTTTCCCGCTCGGCGTCCGTCGAATTCGCCCACCGCTCCAAAAGGGCGTCCGGACCAAAGACGTTCGGCACCGGCACCCCGTTCGCCACCCGCAACTCCATGATCGGAGGAGGTTTCGGAAGCTCTTTTTCGGATTTCTCCTCTGTCGCCCCCTCCGTGTGATTCTCCGGTTCTGCCGTTGCCGTCGATGAGCTCGCCCGGGCGGGACGAGACGACGTCGCAGTCCGCTTTCGCTCTTCCGCCTCGCGCCGGCTTTTGGCGGCGCTGTCCGAGATCTTTCGGACAACGCCCGGGAGGAAGGGACCGGCGGCCGCCAAAACGACCATGGCGGCATAGGTGTGCATCAGACCCGGATGAGCTGCCGCAAGCCAGGCGTGAAATTCCCGGCTTGTCCGATCGTTCCCGACAAGCCACGTCGTCCACTGCGTCATCGAGGGCAACGGCAGAACCGG
>JAPTWQ010000125.1 GCA_028064945.1 Nitrospiraceae bacterium
AGATCCGAGGTTTTGTCAGGAGAACGGAATGCGGGTGGCGCCTATGGGTCAGGAATCGGGAGAGAATGGCCGCCGCGGCGAGACCGTCGACATCGAGATCGGCATAGACGAGCACCGGCTCCCGACTGGCAAGAAGCTCATGGAACCAGGAACGGGAAGGTCCCATATCCCCGAGAGAGTCGTCCCCGGGGGGACTTGGGGCCTGGATGTCATTGACGAAGGACTGGGGATCTATTCCCCTTCGAAACAGAACACGGACCCAGACCGGATCGAGTCCCCAGGCCTTGGCTTGGGCATAGACCTCCTCATCCGGCATATTGGCCACATCCCATGTCTGGTTTTCACGTCCGGCGACATCCTGGTCCATGGTCAGATACCTTCGAATAAAGACCCGCCGTCCTGAGGGAGGATCCGGCCCATGATCCCGGCAAGGCACTCCTCAGATGACATTTTTCTTTTTGAGATAGAGGATGATGATTACTGTCACGGGTGGCAGGACAAAGAGACCAATGCTTCCCAACACCTCTGAAATGTCGATTCCACCGTGCACCCGACTGATCCTTTCCAAAGTCCGGAGAAAAAGCTAGACCCGATTGCTCTCCGGAGCCGTTTTCCTTAACGCTCCCCCCAGCCCCTTCCGCTTTCCCGGCAGAACCAGGAGAAGCGGACTGGCCACGAATATGGAAGAATAGGTCCCGATCATGACCCCGATGAAAAGGGCCAGGGAAAAGGCGTGTATCACGGGGCCCCCGCCGATCAACAGGGCCAGAAGGACCAATTCCACAGTTAATGATACCACAACCGTCCTGCTGAGTACCTGATTGATTCCCGAGTTGATCAGCTGTTCGGGGGTCTGGCGCACGGAGCGGCGCATCTGTTCCCGGATCCTGTCGAAAACGACCACCGTATCGGTCAGGGAATATCCGGCCAGGGTCAAAAGGCTCGTGACGATCAGAAGATTGATCTCGGTCCCCAGGAGATAAAGGATCCCCAGCACGGCGATCACATTGTGGAAGGTCGAGATCGCGGCGGCCAGACCGAACCGGAATTCGAAACGGACGGCAATATAGAGAATGAATCCGACCAGGGAGAAGAAAATGGCAACCAGGGCCTTCCCCGCCAGCTCGCTTCCGATGGTCGGTCCGATCTCGATGGACTGCCGGATGGTCATGGGATTTCCGGGAAAGCTGGTGCGCAGGAGGGCAAGCAGGGATTCGGTCACCGAGTGGGTCGCCTCCCTGCGGACCTTGATCCGGATGAAAAGATCCGAGGTATTGTTGACGTTCTGGATCTGGGCCCCGGGAAATCCATGTGTCGAGAGGACGTCACGGACGCTCGCCAGGGAGGGGGGGTGTTCAAAGTGCACCATGAGGGCCGTTCCCCCCGTGAAGTCAATCCCGAGATTGGCCTTGCCCCGGGCGATCTGGAGAAGGGCCAGCAGGCCGACCACCACAAGAACGGAGGAGATGGCCAGGGAAATCTTTTTCTTTCCCATGAAATCGATGGATGGATTGCGGATCAGTTCAAACATCGTGGCATCCCCGGATTAGACATGCGTTCATATTGAAAGGCGTTCCAGCTTCGAACGTCTTGAGAGAAGGTCGAAGACAATTCGGGTCCCTGCAAGGGAGGTGAAGAGGTTGATGGCGATTCCCACCGTGAGGGTCACAGCGAATCCCTTGATGGGCCCCGTCCCGAACATGAAAAGGATGACCGCGGTGATCAGGGTAGTGACGTGGGAGTCCACAATGGTCAAAAATGCCTTGTCGTATCCGGCATCGATCGAAGATCTGACAGGCCGGCCTGAGCGGATTTCCTCTCGTATCCTCTCGAAGATAAGGACGTTGGAGTCGACCCCCATCCCCACCGTCAGGATGATTCCGGCGATTCCCGGCAGTGTCAGCGTGGCGTGGAGGGCCGCCATGGCCCCCATCAGGAACAGCATGTTGAGCATCAGGGCAAAGTCCGCCACCACTCCGGAAAAACGATAGTAGATGGCCATGAAGAGGAGTACCAGGACGAGGGCGATCATCGTCGCGTGGAGGCCGGCCCGGATCGAATCCTTTCCGAGGGAAGGGCCGACAGTCACGTTCTGGAGGATCCTCACCGGAGCCGGCAGAGCCCCCGAACGGAGCACAATCGCCAGATCCTTCGCTTCCTTCATGGAAAAGCTGCCTGTGATCTGGGCCTGACCACCTGAAATCTCTTCCTGGATGACCGGGGCGGAATAGACGGTCTTGTCCAGAACGATCGCAAGCCTCTGCTTGACGTGGTTCCTGGTGATCTGGTCAAAGAGCTTCGAGCCCGAGCTGTTGAAGGTCAGGGAGACATAGGGTTCGTTGAACTGTCCGAAGGCCACGCGGGCATCGCTGATCATGTCGCCGCTCATCAGGGGCCGGGACTTGAGAAGGTAGGGGATCCGGCCTCCCCCCTTGTCGGAAGGATTTCCGTACAGAATTTCCTCTCCGGCCGGAAGGGGCGTCTTGCCGTTCAAAAAAGTTGCCGGATCGGCCGAATCGTCCGCCAGCTTGAACTCCAGCCGGGCCGTCTTTCCGATCAGGGCCATGGCCCTTTCCGGGTCGGTCACCCCCGGAAGCTGAATCAGGATCCGGTCCTTTCCCTGCTGTTCGATGACCGGTTCGGCCACGCCAAACTGGTCGATCCTGTTCCGGATGACCTCCATGGCCTGGGTCATGGCGTGCTTTTTTATCCTCAGGACTTCGCTTTGGGGAAGGAGAAAGGAGAGTCGGGAGTCCTTGTCCGTCACCTTCTGGAGATAGGGGGCCCGGGATGAGACCCAGTCGAGGATGGTCTTCCGGGTTGCCGGATTCGGAACGGGAAAGGAGAGGGACAATCCGGAGACGACGGGCTTGACGCCCTTTTCCGAAAGAGCCGAGGCGATTTCGTCGAGGGTACCGGAAACGGCTTTGTCCTCCAGAACCTGGAGGGTCAGCGACATCCCCCCCCGAAGGTCCAGCCCCAGGGAAATGGATCCTCCGGGAAGGTCGTTCCGGAGGGACTGGGGGAGGCTTTTCCACACAGGAAGCGAGGGAAGGAGCCAAAGGATGGACAGGACGGTGAAGAGGACAAGCAGGGAAATTCGGCCTCGGACATTCCTTCTATGCATGAATTCTATTCTCCCGGTTCATGAGTGTCTTGAGAGGAATGCTGTCAGGACTCAAGGGTCAGAATCGCCTGTTTCATCACGGTGATCGTCACGCCGGGAGCGATTTCGAGTTCCACCTGGCGGTCCCGGATCCCCGCCACCGTTCCCACAAGGCCTCCTCCCGTGACCACCCGGTCCCCGACCTTGAGGGAGGCCAGAAATTCCGCCATTTTTTTCTGGCGTTTCTTCTGCGGAAAGATGACGAGGGCGTAAAACAGAACGATGATGAGAAGAATGGGGACCAACTGCATGATCGTCTGTGCCGAAGATCCGGCCTGGGCAGGGGGATTCATTTTTTCGCTCCTTCAGTTTCCCGTGGTTTGAAGCAGGGAGAGTCCCACCCCGAAAGGCGGCCCTCCGAAATGCGACGACGTATTTCCGACATGAGATTCATATAAAAACATACATTGTGGATCGTCCCCAGAATGGCTCCGGTCAGTTCGGCGTTCTTCACCAGGTGGTGAAGGTAGGACCGGGAGTGACGCCGGCAGGTGGCACACGGACATGCGGGGTCGATCGGCCCATCGTCCTCCCGGTACCGGGCGTTGCGGATGGAAATCGGACCATTCCAGGTGAAGTACATTCCGTTGCGGGCATTTCTCGTGGGGAGAACGCAGTCGAAAAGATCAACCCCATGGCGAACGGCCTCGACGATGTCACCGGGATATCCCACCCCCATGAGGTAACGCGGGCGGTTATCCGGAAGGATGGGCAGGGTTTTTGACAGCACCCGGCACCGCTCTTCGAAGCTTTCTCCGACTCCAAGCCCGCCGATACCAAAGCCTGAAAATGCCTGTCCCTCCTTTCCACGGAGTCCCACGAGACCCTCCGCGCTTTTTTCGCGCAGGCCCGGATCCACACCTCCCTGGACAATCCCGAAAAGGGCGGCGGACTCCGTCGGATTCCAGACATCCAGGGATCGTCTGGCCCACCGGTGCGTCCGTTCCATTGCCTGGGCGATCCGCTCCGAAGGCTCTCCCACTCCGGCGAGATCGTCGAGCACCATCCGGATATCGACACCAAGGTCGCTCGAAATCGATACTGCCAGCTCTGGAGACAGGAAGACCTTTGCCCCATCGTAGGGGGACAGAAAGGAAACCCCCTCCTCCGTCACCTTGCGCCGGTGAAGAAGGCTCAGGACCTGATATCCGCCGCTGTCGGAAAGAGTCGGAACTTCGATCCCCATCATCCGGCCGATGCCTCCGGCCCGGCAGACGATCTCCGTGCCTGGGCGGAGCCAGAGATGAAAAGCGTTGACCAGAAGAATGGAAACGCCACAAGCCGCAAGGGAATCCGGCGTCATCCCCTTGACCGTTCCCCGCGTGCCCACCGGCATGAAGGCCGGCGTTTCGACGACTCCATGGGAGGTGTGGAGAAGACCGGTCCGGGCTCTTGAACCGGCATCCCGATCCAGGACCCTGAAAAATTGCGGCAGCGTCACATCGTATCCGGAGCCGAAACGCCCAGGAGAGACAACCCCTTCTTCAGGACCCTGGAGACTGCGATGGAAAGACCGATTCTGGCGATCATGACCGGCCGGTCCTTTTCTTCCGACGAAAGAATCCGGTGGTGGAAATAATAATGATGGTAGGCACCGGCCAGCGTGATCAGATAGTCGGTCAGGGGATGGACCTCGAAAGAGTCCGCCGCGCGAAGAAGGACCCCGGAGAACTGGGCCAGGAGCCTGATCAGGGAACGTTCTTCCGGCTCGGTCAGAAAGGCAAGGTCCTCCAAGGAAAAGCGTTCATGCCGGACATTTCGGAGGGCGGCCTGGGCCAGAAGACTCCTGACCCTGGCGTGGGCGTACTGGACGTAAAAGACGGGATTGTCCATCGAACGTTCCTTAGCCTTGGCCAAATCGAACTCAAGGGAGGATTCATGGCTCCGCGTCAGATACGAAAAACGGGTCGCGTCGACGCCGACCTCGTCGAGAACTTCGCCAAGCGTCACGTATTCTCCCGCTCTCGTGGACATGCTGACAGCCTTTCCCTCCCGGAGAAGGGAAACCAGCTGAATCAGGCAGACCTTGAGCGCGACAGACTTGCCGGCCCGTTCGGAGAGGGTCTCCACCACCGCCTGCATGCGCGCCTGATATCCATGGTGGTCGGCTCCCCATACGTCCACGAGGGTTTCGAATCCCCGGTCGATCTTGTCGGCATGGTAGGCGATGTCGGCCGCAAAATAGGTATAGGATCCGTCCGACTTTTTAAGGACCCGATCCTTGTCGTCGCCCATGGCCGTGGTCCGAAACCAGACAGCCCCTTCGGATTCGTAAACAATGCCCCCCGATTCGCGCTCCAGGAGATCGATCCAGGTGGTGATCCGGGAAGGGCCCCCTCCGCCCGAAGATTCATGAAGGGATTTTTCCGAAAAGAACCGATCGAAAGAGACGCCAAAACGTCTGAGATCCTCGCGAATTCCGGCCATGATTTCGGTTTGGGCCACATGGGTGAAGGCAGACTGGACCCGGTCTGTGAATTGGCCGGCCAGAGCTTCGGAGCGGACCTCAGGAGAGAGCAGCGCTTGATCGTCCCGGATTTTCCGGGCAATCTCGGGAATGTAGTCTCCCCGATAGCCGTCACCGTCCCCGAGGAGCCGGGATTTCTCTTCCGGCGTGAAGCTTCCCTCGAGCTTCCGGAAAGCCAGGTAGACGGATTTGCCCAGCATGTTCATCTGATTTCCGGCATCGTTTATGTAGTATTCGGTGGAAACCCGATGGCCGACTTCTCTCAGAATACGGGCCAGGGAATCCCCGAAGGCCGCTCCGCGTCCGTGCCCGACGTGCAGGGGCCCTGTCGGATTCGCGCTGACGAACTCGACATTGATGGTCCTGGGAAGGGAGACCTTCTCTGCCAGATCATCCGACAAAATCACCGATTCGAGGAATTCTAAGAGAAAGGCGGATGAGAGGGTCAGGTTGATGTACCCTGGCCCCGCAATTTCAATCCGGTCCAGCAGGCGCTCCGATTCCGGATCCCCCTTGAGAGCCTGAAGGATCTTCTCTGCGAGAACCCGTGGGGACTTTCCGAGGCTCCTGGAAAGCCCCAGGGCCAATGGCGTGGAAAGGTCTCCAAACTCCTCCTTCTTCGGCCACTCGAGGCGAATGCCCCGTTCAAGAACTGGCTTCAGAGTTTCCTGGGGCCACCCTTCATCGGCGGCCGCCGACGTCACGGCACGGACGATGAGTCCGGTCAAACGCTTCTCAAACACGAAGACTCCGCTTAATCCTCATCCCATCTTGGTCTTGGACGGATTTCGTCGTAGGGAGACATCACCCCACGACCCGACCGGAATAATTCCAAACCTGTCAAAGCTACCATAACTGCGTTGTCTCCGCAAAGGGGGCGGGGTGCCATATAGAGAGGAATCCCCTTTTCTTCACAGAGAAGTTCGAGCCGGGAACGAAAATGCAGATTGGCGGCCACACCGCCGCCCACAAGAAGGGCAGGCGGATGAAAATTCTCCAGGGCCTTTCCGATTCGATCGATCAGATGGTCCACGATGGCAGACTGATAGGAGGCCGCAAGCTGGGGAATTTTCGTGGAATCCGCTCCCGATTGTCGGATGTAACCGACAAAGGCCGTCTTCAAACCACTGAAGCTGAAATCGAAGGGGTTCTGCGGATGGATCCCCCGGACAAACTTGAGCAAAGGTCCGTTCCAAAGAGAGGCCTGCTTCTCGATCGCAGGTCCCCCGGGATAGGGTAGTCCCAGCGCCTTGGCCCCCTTGTCGAAGGCCTCACCCGCGGCATCGTCCGTGGTCCGTCCCAAAAGATCGAGATCCGGCCAGTCCCTAATGCGGTAGAGATGTGTATGACCACCGGAGACCACGAGGCCCAGGGATTCGAGGGGAACCGGGAGGAGAGGATCGAGAGCCACTCGCAGATGGGCCCGGATGTGATGAACGGGAACCATGGGAATCCCCCTGGCCCAGCAAAGCCCTTTCAGAAAGGAGATCGCGGCCAAAAGTCCCCCGGAAAGTCCAGGCCCCACGGTCAGGGCAGCCGCCGAAATCTGGTCCAGCGAAAGACCCGTTTCGGAAAAAGCCTGTTCGACAAGAAACGGAAGCCTCTCGGAGTGTGTACGGGAAGCCAGCTCGGGAACGACGCCTCCGAAAGGGGCATGAAGATCGTTCTGGGACAGGGACCGGTGAAAAAAAAGGGCCCCGGTCATATCGACCAGGGCCACAGACGTATCGTCGCAAGAACTCTCAATGGCGAGGATCATCGAAAGCGACAGATCTAAATAACGGCAGCCATGGAGTCTTCCTCGATAAACACGGGCTGGCCTTCCCTCAGCACGACCCGAACTTTCTTGTCGGGGTGGAGAGAGCCGGCGATCACCTTTTCCGACAGGCGGTCTTCGATATGACGCTGAATGGCCCGGCGCATCGGTCTGGCGCCATAGTTTGGCTGATACCCTTCCTTTACGAGCCATTTCTTGACCTCGGGGTCGATTTCGAGAACGATCCCCTTGGGCTCGAGCCTCTTGTTGAGCTCCGCGATCCGAATGTCGACGATCGATTCAAGCTGTTTCTCATCGAGGGGATGGAAGACAACAATCTCATCGATCCGGTTCAGGAACTCTGGATTGAAGGTCCTCTTGAGATCATCCTGGATCGTGTTTTTGATGAAGGTTTCACGCACCTCCCCCGCCCCACGCTGGAAGCCTAAAGAGCCCTCCTTTTCGATCGCCCGCGCTCCGAGATTCGAAGTCATGATCATCACAGTGTTCTTGAAATCGATCTTCCGACCGAGGCTGTCCGTGATAAATCCATCATCGAGAACCTGAAGCAGGACATTGAACATGTCGGGGTGGGCTTTTTCTATCTCGTCGAAAAGAATAACAGAATAAGGACGCCTTCTCACCTTTTCCGTCAGTTGTCCGCCTTCTTCATAGCCGACGTATCCGGGAGGGGCTCCCGTCAGGCGCGATACATTGAACCGCTCCATATATTCGGACATATCGACCCGGATAAGCGCATCTTCGTTTCCGAAGAGGGATTCTGCCAGGGTCCGGGCGAGTTCCGTCTTTCCAACTCCGGTCGGGCCGAGGAATATGAAGGAACCGATCGGCCGCTTCTCCCCCTTGATGCCAGCCCGAGACCGCCGGATGGCTCTCGCCACCGCAGATATGGCCTCATCCTGTCCCACCACGCGCCGATGGAGTTCCTCTTCAAGCTTCAGGAGACGCTCGCTCTCTCCTTCCTCAATCTTGGTCAGGGGGATGCCCGTCATCTTGGAGACAATCACCGACACCTCTTCCCCTCCGATGACAGGCCTGTTTTTTTCCTGCTCGGCCTTCCACTTGAGCTTCTCATCGTCGATCTGCTTCCGGAGAATGTCTTCCTGGGTCCGAAGGCGGACAGCCTCCTCGAAGTTCTGCTGCTTGATCGCCTGTTCCTTGCCCTTGAGGGAGCGCTTAAGATGCTGATCGAGCTCCTTGATCTCTGGCGGAAGGGAGAAACTCTTGAGCTTGGCGCGGGAGCCGGCTTCATCGATGATGTCGATCGCCTTGTCCGGGAGGAATCGGTCGGTCACGTAACGCTCCGAGAGAACGACCGCATCATGGACAGCGGCATCCGTGATGACCACCCCGTGATGCTCCTCATATCTGTCCCTCAGCCCCAGAATGATGCGTTCGGCTTCCTCCACAGGAGGTTCGTTGACGTAAATCGGCTGAAAACGTCTCTTGAGGGCCCCGTCTTTTTCAATGTATTTCCGGTATTCGTCCAGAGTCGTTGCTCCGATGCACTGGATTTCGCCCCGGGACAGGGCGGGCTTCAGCATGTTCGAGGCATCGATCGATCCTTCTGCGGCACCCGCTCCGACAAGGGTGTGAAGCTCATCAATGAACACGATGATATTTCCTGCCGTCACCACCTCTTTCATGACCACCTTGAGGCGCTCCTCAAACTGGCCCCGGTACTTTGTTCCCGCCACCAGGGATCCCAGATCCAGTGCAACAACCCGCTTGTTGAGCAGGTTGTCCGGCACCTCTCCATTAACGATCTTCTGGGCAAGTCCCTCTACAATGGCCGTTTTTCCAACGCCGGACTCACCGATGAGAACAGGGTTGTTTTTTGTCCTGCGACCCAAAATCTGCAGGACCCGCTCGATCTCGTCGTGCCGGCCGATCACCGGATCCAGGCCCCCATCAGTGGCCATCTGGGTCAGATCACGACCAAACTCGTCCAAAGCCGGCGTATTGCTCTTTCGCTCCTTCTCCCGCACCGTGCCGGCCCCTGACTTCTTCAGAAGGCTTGCCGTCAACTGGCGGGCTGCAAGGAGATTGGAGCCAAGGGCACGAAGTATCTTTCCTCCTATTCCGTCTTCCTCCCTGAGTACACCCAGTAGAAGATGTTCGGATCCTATATGGGTATGACCCAGCAATCTGGCCTCATCCACAGCATATTCGATGACCCTTTTGACCCGGGGTGTCAGGGGCAGTTCTCCGAAGGTCAGCGTGGCCGTCCCGTTCAGAAGATTTCGTTCAATCTCCATCCGAACCTGATCGGGAGTCAAACCCATCCTCTTGAGAACTGCCACGGGAACGCCATCAGGATCGGAAACAAGAGCCAGCACAATATGCTCGGTTCCGAGATAATCATTCTGATGCTTCTCGGCTTCCTCACGGGCCATAATGATAACCTTTCGACCCTTTTCGGTAAATTTGTCCATCATGGCGGGACTCCTCGCTGATCGAATTTGGAATGACACATGAGCAACTATCCTAAAAAAATAGTAATCCGCCCCCCATTCCGTGTCAAGAAAACAAAGGTTTACGGATCTTAGATAAAAGTCTTTGTCTTTTCCTCACAGGATCTTCATCATCCTCCAATGGCATTTCCCAATGATTTGCGCTAAATTTTAAGAGGTAAAAAAGGTGTTGCCCTATCTCTTTGTTAGGCTTTGACAGAACACGATGAAAAATACCCGATATTTATTTCGGATCATTTTTAAGTCTCACGCAATTTCCATCTAACTAAGGATGCACGATGCCCAGTGAAAACGAGATCATTTCGCGGATCTTATCTTGCGCCGAAACGGCCAGGCAAGGGAATTCGATAACCAAAGAAGATGCTCGCTGGCTTTTTTCCCTGCCGGAAGAGTATGCGCCCCTGATTCAGGAAGGTGCAGATACCGTCCGGGAAGCACACAGAGGCAACCTGATCGACCCCTGCACGGTGATGAACGCCAAGTCAGGGGGATGCTCGGAGGATTGTCACTTTTGTGCCCAGTCGACCCATTTCCGGACCATTGCCCCGACTTATGATCTCATGGCCGCCGATACCATCGTCGAGGCCGCAAGGAAGGCTAGGGACAACGGGACGCGACGATTTTGCATCGGGACCAGCGGCCGTACTCTTGAAAACCCGGTCGAACTTCGGGTCGTGGAGAACGCCCTTGGCAGGTTAAGAGACGACCTTGGCCTCTGGTCCTGCGCCACCCTCGGCTCTGTAAGCAAAAATACAGTCGAGATCCTCAGGGATGCCGGCCTCAACAGGCTCCATCACAACCTCGAAACCTCCCGGAATCATTTTCCGAACATCGTGACGACCCATTCGTACGATGACAGGATCGAAACGGTTCTCAAGGCCAAAGAGGTGGGCATGTCCGTCTGTTCAGGAGGAATCTTCGGAGTCGGGGAGTCTGTCGATGACAGGGTTTCCCTCTTCGACCTTCTTCGTGATCTCGACGTCGACTCTATCCCCATAAACTTCCTGGTCCCCATAGCAGGCACCCCGCTATTCGACAGCGGATCGGGGATCGAAACGGGAGAGGCACTTCGTGTCATTTCGGTCGCAAGGCTTTTCTTCCCCAAAAAAGAAGTCCGGATTTGCGGAGGAAGAATGCCGGCGCTCAAAGACCGCCATTCCGAAATCTTTACCCACGGGGCCGATGGGGTCATGATCGGTAACTATCTCACCCGTTCGGGTCGGTCTCCCGATGAGGACATCCGGATGATCCGGGAGCAGGGGTACGACATCGTCCCACCCCACTCCATATCTTCGGCCACCCCCGTCAGGTGACTGAAGAGTTTTACTTCAGCATCAGAATGCGCATTCACCAGGAAGGAACTCATCTTTCAGGAGCGGAGGATCTTGTCCCCGCCCGGGACCTCGATCACGTATTATCCTCCTTTTCGGATCGACTCCTCCCTCATCTCCTGAATGACGCCATTCCCCCGCCCCAGCAGATTGTCACCATCGACCCGGTTCCGGGAAAGGAGATTCGCAGGAAGCCCCTTCTTCCGGTTCAGTTCATGGAAAGCCTTTCTTGCGATGAGTCGGAAATAGGCCTTCGAGAGATCCTGGATTGCCTGCTTCCGGAAGGGAAAACGGAACGGATTATGGAGATATTCAAACAAGAAATCATGGGAAACCTCCCCCGCCATGGGGCCCTGATCGTCACGAGCTTGGGCGAGCCCATCCTGGCAGAGGGAGATTCCGGCATCAGGACAACCCACGTCGGATGCGAACCCTCTCTCCGCCGGGCACTCGAAGAGATGCTGGACAACTATCTGGAAAAACCGAATCACCGATTCATCGATGCCCTTGTTCTGGCGAGCAAGGTCCTCGCCTCCGAATCGGTTGTGGCTGAAATTTGCGCGTCGGACGATCCTTCATACACCACCGGATATGTGGCCTCTCGACCTTTCGGATATGTCCGGATTCCCCATATGAAGAAAGCCGGGTACGGAAGGGGCGGACGACTTTATGTCGTCTTCCCCACCCTTCACCTCCGAACTCTCATCAACGAACTCAGACACACTCCCGTATTGTTTGATCGACAATCTTCCGGGAGTCTCCTGACGTCTCATCCCCGGCTGAGATTGATCCCTTCCGTCGGTGACGATTTTCATTCAGAAGGAAGAACGGAATGAACGAGTCCGGGACCAGAAGCCCGTTCCTGGCCTTTTTCCTTAATTCGATCGAAGAAGCGGGAAGGGTCAAAAGGATGCCGCCCCCGCTCCTGCCGTCTCTCTCTTCGAACAACTACCTCGGTCTTGCGGGACATCCCAAGGTTATCGAAGCGTCGATCGAGGCTCTTCGGAAATCCGGAGCCGGATCCACAGGATCCCGTTACCTCTCCGGGAATCACCCGCTTAACGAGGCTCTCGAAACAAGGATCGCCCATTTCAAGTCAAAGGGAGCCGGTGCCGGACTCATCTTTTCATCGGGATACCATGCTAACCTGTCCGCGGTGTCGGTTTTTGGGTCCCATGCGGGGGCCATCTATTCGGATGCGGAAAACCATGCCTCTCTCATTGACGGTCTGAGACTGCTCAAAAAACCGATTCATGTATATCCCCACAGGAACTGGGAATGGATCAGAGGTCATCTCCGTAAAAGCGGGAGAGGCACTCCCATGATCGTTTCAGAGTCGCTTTTCAGTATGAGCGGAGATCTCGGACCGATTCCCGAGCTCCTGGAGATCGTCAGGGAAACAGGAGGAATCCTGATCATCGACGACGCCCATGCGACAGGAACTCTTGGAACAACGGGACGAGGGGGCCTTGAGCACTTCTCCCTCGAATTCGATCCCGATCACATGATCGTGACGGGAACATTTTCCAAGGCCCTTGGAAGCCACGGGGGCTTTGCCATCCTGGGGGAGGCCGGGAAAATCATTCTCACCTCCCTCGCCCGCCCGCTGATTTACACCACCGCCCTTCCCCCGGCCGTCCTGGCCGCCTCTCTGAGCAGTCTCGACCTTCTCGAGGCTGACTCCCACCTCCCCAAGTCCCTTCAGACATTGAGTGAAAAATGGCAGACGAAACTCACAGGACACGTATCCCTTTCCCCGATTCTGAATTTGCGGGGGGATCAGGAGACACTTGAACTCGAGTCCTCTAAATTGATGGATTTGGGGTTTGCCGTTCCTGTCCTCCGATACCCGACTGTTCCTTTCGGCGAAGAGCGTCTTCGCATTTCCGTAAATCTGACTTGGGCCCCAATGGTGGAAGAGGCGCTTTTGGAAACATTTTCCAGGAGGATTGAAAGACTTTGACGACATATGACCGGGAAGAAGCAAGAACCCATATCCCTTTGGCACTAACCGTCAATGACCATCTCCAG
>JAPTWQ010000105.1 GCA_028064945.1 Nitrospiraceae bacterium
CGACAAAACCATCAAGGCCGATCATGCAGATCACGCCAAAACTTGCATGGGATGGTGAGGAAGTCATTCTTCTTCCAGAATCCGGAAACTTCTTCAGGGCAGACGACGAACCCCATATCAAGGTTTTGGCATGGCTCATGCAGAACCAGCCCCACGGGCGACCGCTCCCCCTTGATCGGGAAAAGATTGGGCAAGACTGCCAGCTTTCGGCCCAAGAAGTCAGAGAGGCAGTCACCCGGTTGATCCATGAGGGGGATCTTGAGCCGGCAACAGGGAGAAGAGGTCCGGAACTATTTATTTTCAGGATTCGATACCGCGAGGAGGAAAAGTCATGAACGCACTGACGCAAGTTATTTTTATCGGCGGGATGATCTGGGTGACGCTCCAGACTACCCGGAGATCCTAAATCGCAAATAAGCGTTGTTATGTCAAGTAGAATGCGAACCCAATCGCTATAAGGGTTTTTTCAGGGTCACACTTTTTCAGGGAAAAAATAGGGGTGGGGGTATCCAAAACTCCACAAAACAAAAGGCCCCGGAGCGAACCGAGGCCGAAACCGAACACCAGCGAAAGGATTCTACCATGAGTGCATTGACCCAGAAAGCAAACCAACTCCGATCCACCATCCCCAAGACCGGAGGCGGTAAAGCCCCGGAGGATACCGGGGTCCGTCTTGCAACCTTTCAGCGTCCGGAAGGGGAATTGCGGCTCTCTTGGAACGTTTACGAGGATCGGCCCTATCTCCGGTTTCAGCTTTGGTCCAAGTCCGATGATGGAAGCCACTGGCCGGTGAAGGGGTCGGGGCTAACGATCAAAATCAAAGAACTCCCCGATCTTGCTGAAGGGGTCCAGAAGGCCCTTGATATGGCCCTGCAGGGAGCCAATAACGAGACCCCCAGACATGAACACCCCGGAGGTTACACGGAGGGCAACGCACCATTCTAACCGCGAAGTGGAGGCCCCACCGCACCCCTGCCATGAGGCGAAGCGTCAATCCCATGTGGGACTTCTGGGGGCATTTGATGACGCTTGCGGAGTATGGGACCTCCCCTTGGCTGTTCGAGCCGACCGACCCGGCGGTTTCCGGGCACAAACGAAGGAGACAGGACAATGAGCAGTAACAGCAGGAAATCCCAAGAGGAAATCAGCAAAACCGCCGATCTGATGAGACGGGAAGCTGGCAACGAAAAAGGCGAGACAAAGATCGGAAAATCCGGTCGGGTTGTCACCATTGAGCGGAATCCGTCGGTTCCAAGTAAAGATAAAGGAGGTAAGTGATGGCTAAATTTTATCTGGAAAAAGATGGTCCCCAACGGGATACGGCGAAGGCCGAAGCGGAATTTCGGGGGCAACTTGCTGGCATGATTCCTTATTCGAGTTTTAAGGGAAAAGTCGATGTTACCAAGGAAAGGCTTGGGGTTCTGGAAGCCATTGGACCCGCGATTTATAAGGAATTTCAGGAAACCGCCGCGAAACGGGGCGCCTTGGTCGCCGAAGAATTTACTGATGACCAAGGCAGGGTATGCCGACGCTTTCATGGCTCCTCAAAGGCCGGTCTGGAAGGATTTGCCGCCGGCGGGGCAACTTGCAGGATCGCGCCCTTAACAACCGTTGGCGGGAAAACATACCTTTCGGATCGGCTTCCACCAGCGGCCCGGCGAATGGCCGTATTGAACAAGGCGGGATTTTCTGAATGACACCACAAAGGGGGGTCGGCCATAACCGACCCCTCCTGTATACGGAGGCACTATGCACAGCGGAATTGTCGAAGCCCTCGAAGCTGGTCCCCTTACGATCTTGCGATTGGAACAATTTTGCAGGATGCGTCGCACCGACTTTAGACGACGGCTCAACCACCTGATCGCGATAGGAGCAATCATCCGGGACGGGCACGGAATACCGGGTGATCCATACATCTACTCTTTGAGAGGGTGGGAACTACTGAAAACCTGTGCATCGGAGCGTGAAATTATGGTTTTAGGAAGTTAGTAAAACCTAACATCGGAACGGCAAGTTTACGGCAAGGTTCCCCCCTTTTTTGACCGGATGGTAACTTGTAACAATTTTAGTAAAGTGGGGGAAAATATCATTGGTACGATTGATGCATAATAATGCAAAGAATGTGCCAGTAGGGAAATATCATCAAAAGGAGGCATTATAATGGAATCACCTAAAATAGGGCAGAATAGGCGCGGGAATGCCGGGAAGGGACGTCCCCCAGGTTCTCCGAACAAGATCCCCGCGTCCGTCAAGGAAATGGTCTTGCAGGCCCTTCGAAATGTCGGTGGCGACGAATACCTTGAGCGTCAGGCTATCGAGAATCCGGCGGCGTTCATGGGGCTGATAGGGAAGCTACTCCCAACGGAGATCAAGAGCGAGCCAACGGTGGTATTCAAGCTGATCAACGCTATCCCCATCGAGGACGAGCCCGAAGCCCTCTCCTGATCCCCCCGGCCCTTGAGGCCATAATCCCCGCTCTACGTCCTGCCACCTTAGCCCCTGCTATCACGGAGGGGCATCTTTGCATCTTTTACCACTGCCCGTCATCCTGCCAGAAAATAGAGCCTGACAATCAATCCTGGGATGGTGACATGTCACCTTTTCCCATGTATCGATCCATTCCCGCCCCATCATCGATCAGGCTTGTCATTATCCGATTGTCGGCATCAAGGATCAGTCTGGAGACCGTATCTGTCTTTCCTCCCCCATGAGCCCGGCAAAGGCGGTCCAATGCCAGGGACACATCCTCCGATAGAACCATCGAAAAATTCCTGCCATACCGACCCTTGAGTTTTGCCCGTCTTTTCGCCT
>JAPTWQ010000030.1 GCA_028064945.1 Nitrospiraceae bacterium
CGCCCCGAAGAGCTTCTTCCCATCCTCATGGAGCAGACCCGGGAGATCACCATGGCCCAAAGCCTGTGTTATGCCCGGCTCGACGAGGCCTCTCCCACCCTTGTCCTTCAGGAGTTCCTGGGATGGACCCCGCCTCGGGACAGGCGGAGGGTTCCCCTGGAGGAAGGTCTGCTCCGGAATCTCTCCGACGGCCAGCCCCGGCACGTCTCCCGCCACGACGAGCGTCAGGATCCCGGGATGGCCGCGCT
Organism: Nitrospiraceae bacterium; assembly: GCA_028064945.1. The sequence continues at coordinate 249 of JAPTWQ010000030.1, forward strand.
ATTTCGGACTCTCTCCTCCGCCTGGATCCTCCCGCTTGTCTACAGGGGAAAGATGATCGGGCTCCTCGGGCTCGGGACCCGGCAGCACCCCCTCTCCCTCCTCGAAGACCGCCTTTTCTACCAGGCGCTCTCCGTCCAGTGGACGAGCCTCCTCGTGGGGGCGACCCTCTCCCGGGAGACGGCCGAGAAGCGGGAAGTCGAGCTTCTCTCGGGGCTCCGGGCCTTTACCTTCCACGATCTCAAGAATGCGGGAGGGGCCCTGAAGCTTCTCACCCACAACGCGAAACGGAACATGGAGGATCCGGAATTCCGGGAGGAGCTTCTCTTCTGTCTCGAGAACATCTCGGGACAGATCGAATCTTCCCTTGAAGCCCTTCTCTCCCCCTACAGCCAGGACTTTTCCCGGGTTTCGGACTTTTCCCCCATGGAACGGATCCGGGAGGTGGTTCGGGCCCTGGGATGGGAGGGCTCTCCGGGTCCAACGCTCGTCGTGGAGAGTCCCAAGGTGGACGTCCGGGTGCAGGGGAACCCCAAGGCCTTCGACACCACCCTCCAAAATCTCCTGATCAATGCCCGGGAGATCCTGGAGGGCCGGCCGACGCCCGGAGAAATCCGGGTCTTCCTTCGCGACTTGGGATCGCATCTTTCGGTGGTGGTCGCCGACAACGGACCGGGGATGAGCCGGGAGTTCATCGAAAACCGCCTCTTCCGCCCCTTCCAGACCACAAAAAAGAAGGGAACGGGGCTGGGCCTCTTCAGCTGCAAGCTTCTGGTCGAGCAGAGCGGGGGAAGGATCGGAGTCGCCTCCCGGGAGGGGGAAGGATCCGAGTTCTGGATTACCTCTCCCAAGGTCATGATGGAAAGCGGTGTTCCGGGAGACTGAAAACACTGCACCTGCGTTGCTGAACCGTGGCTGTCCATCCACAACGATTCCGTGAGGGCGTTTTCAGGAGGATCGGGATTCGCCCCTTCTCTTCGAGGATCTTCTGTTGGCACTTGGATCCAAGTCCGGATCACGAACCCGATCGAATGCCATGACCATGCGATGTCGTTCCGAAGGCGATCAGCCTCGGGGAGGCTTTATGGAAGGGCGATCTTGACGATGATGTTCCTCTTTTGGGTCTGCGCTGGGACAAGGAGGAGTGACGCTCAAGGAATTCAACCACTTTCCCCTTATTCTTGAGGAAAGGGACCTTCGAGAGGGAATCTTGAAAGACAACCAAATGAACGAGGTTGCCTGATGTCTTCTTGCCCTCCCATCGACGACGGTTGCAACCGGACCAGGAAATCCTTTGTTTAGGTACAGAATTTGCTTGGAAGATGAGGAGAAAAATTTACTACGGAGAAGGAATGGCATATTTTTACGGCTCAATCTATAAAAACATAAGGTTTTTTTCTTTCTTTTACTTGATCGCCTATGTATCAATCGTTCTTTGTTTGCCCAAAATCACCTTTGCCGGAACGGTCTATGGACCTGCTCCGTCGAATGCAGCCAGTGAAGGAGCGGTTCCGGGTTCAAACATGGAGCCGCCCTCTGTTCCCAATGGCGCGGTCCCATCCTATAACGGTCCGGGTTTCAATGCCCCTTCGGGTGGGAACACTCCGTCGACAGGGGCTCAGCCATCCACTCCCTCCTCTGCGGGAATCATGGGGTCAGGACAACCGGGGGGATCTCCCTCGCCTAACGGGGGAAATGGGACGGCTGGCCAACCACCCGCTTCAGATGCTCCGACATTCATGAACAGCGCCATGCCCAATTCATCCAATCCATTTTTGCCCAATAATATTTCTCCGGGACTTCTCTCGGCCCCCATCGAAAATATGTATCTCCAGCAAGGCGTTCCTCAACTGATGGCTCCGATGATGTCAGTCGTGTATCGTCCGTTCGGGCTGGTTTATTTTCAGCCTAGCCCTTTTCAGGTGGCGCCGCAGGGAAGTGTATCGGTCACGGGACTGGTGGGAGAGGAGAGCAACCTGGCGTATCAGCCGAACCAGTCGCTTTCCGATTGGGGCTCATATTTTATGATCATGCCGTCAGTGTATTACACCAATTTTGATGACTATGGCTATATCTCCCTCTTGGGAAATGCATCCTATTATCAGTTTAATGGCGATAATATTCCTCCATTTTTGGATGAAACCGCTGGCATAAATGCCGGGACCTATCTGGGGAATCGAATTTTTGTCGGCGTCCAGGAGCTCGGAATGGCGGGAGAGCTGCCTCAGCTGAACGGAACGCCGGTCTCCTTTTTCACGGGGATCACTCCTTATTATGAAAACATGGCGGATGCGGAGGTTGGAATTGCGCTTACACCAAAGATTTCATTCGTTCAGGGAGCGTCAGATATGTACTTCGATGATTCAAGCTTCGGTGCTGGAATCATGAATCTTCAATCCTTGACCGATTCGTTGAACTATCAGGACAAAGTAGATTATCTATCTTTGATGTATACTTATCAGCAAGGTTTTTTCACTCTTTTCCCAAGTTTCATTTCGGATGGGATATCCGCCACGGCGATGAGATCCTTGAACCAGACCACTTCCATTGGAGTGGGGGGATCGGGCTCCTACTTTTTGATGGGACAGGGCAATCTCTCTTTTTCGCCCCAGATCTCTAATTCCGCCAACAGTGCTGACTTTTACATGTATTCATATTACGGGTTGTTTACCCGAAAGTTTACCCGAAACCTTTCCGTCTCTTTGGAAGGAGGGTGGAACGGCATTGTTTTCTATGACGGACAAGTCTTTCAAGATCCCCTGGTGGATTTCAATCTGGGCTACACAGGTCCCCGTCTGGGGCTGGGAATAAATGCCGGAGCGTACATGTCCTCCATGTCGTCCTATGGAGTGGAAATGGGACCTGAATACATCAAATCTGTGATGGGCTATCTGAGCTATAGGATAAGTCCATTAACCACATTTTTTTCCTCGGTCGGATACAGTATTTATGACTTTCTGAGCCCGTATCAGTATTCAAACAACTACTTTCAAACCTTACAGCCCAACCAGTCCTACAACGGAACGTATCTCTCCCAGACCGATGGGCTCAGTTACACCCCTTATTCATGGTTGAACACAAATCTGATCTATACCTACATGCAATTTTCTTTCAATCTTCCCAATCAGTCGATTGGCCAAAATATGTTTCTTGCGACCATGACCTTTACCTGGAATTTCATGTGATCCCCCACAGAGAGCATTGATGAGCGGAAAATTTCTGACAGCTTCCGGAACCGCCTTCCAAGGGGCAAGACGGGAGAAGGCGAGAATGGAAAAGGGACCGGTCCCGGACTTCGACGTTCCCAAGATCCATTGGTCCTATTATGCCGTGGCCATTATATTGGGGTTTGATGCCTTTTTCAGTGTCGGGATCCCACGATTGGTCCTCCTCCCCTTGTCTGCCGTCATCTTCCTCTCCATCGGAAGCAAGTCCTTGGGAACCCCGTTACCCGCCATGATGGCCCTCATCGTTTATATCCCTTATGCCAAGGCCGTTTCCGGAAATATGGGAGGATTTCTGCCGGGATTAAACTATACGACAGCCCTCATGTTTCTGGTCATTCTCGGAATGTATTCCCGTGTTCAGGGATTTCAAGTCGAGGAACCTTTGCCACTCGAGCAGACTTTTCGACGGCTTGTCCTCCTTTTTTGTGTCATCGGAGGAATTGCCGTTTTGCATACGGATATCGTCTTTGCCCAATGGACTGTCTTTACGGCCATTGTCGATTACAAAAGATGGGTCGATCCCTTCCTGGTCTTCTTTCTTTTTTCTTTTTTAATTCGGACGAAGGAAGAGGCTAAGATTCTGATCTATCTGATGGCAATCAGCATGGTCATTGTTGGGATCGGAAGCATTTACCAACACCATCAACTTGCCGAAAAAAGCCATCGGATCCGTCTCAAGGGGATTGCAGGGCAGGCCAATCAGATGGGGGCATTTTATGCAAATTATATGTTCATTATTTTGGGATTTCTTTGGATGAAGGGTCTTTCCCGGTTTAAAAAGTCCCTTTTTGCCCTTGGTTTCTGGGGATGCCTTCTGGGACTGTTTGCCACGCAATCCCGAGGAGATTTTTTGGCGCTTGTCATCGGCATTCTCCTGTTTCTTTTCCTGAAGAACCGCTATCTCTTTGTTGGGGCTATCGCGGCCATGATATTTGTGGCCGTCAATATCCAGTTTCTTCCCTCAGGACTGAGGGCCCGTATTCAGCATACGGTCGTTCATCGTGATCCGTATGGCTTTCAAAGTGGAGATGGAAAACTTGATGCAAGCGCCCGGACTCGTCTGGCCTTATGGCAAGGTGCCGTCAACATGATTGTCTCTCATCCGATTCTGGGAGTGGGATACAAGATGTTTCCTCAATACATCTATCAGTATGTTCCCCACAATGCGGACACAGCGGATCTTCCCCTCAGAAAACGGGACGGCCACAATGCCTATCTGATGATAGGGGCGGAGTTGGGGGCTCCGGCGCTCCTGCTCTTCCTCATCCTCCTCGGATTCATGTATCGGATCATGATTAGGGCTTATCGTGCGAGCCAGGATCCTTTTTGGAAGACTGTCTCCGTGTGTGGCTTGTGTGCCGTGACCTCCCTCTCTCTCACCAATCTCTTCGGGTCTCGAGTCATCAGCCTTGTATTGGCAGGATATCTTTGGGCCCTGCTGGCCATTCTTTTAAAGCTCCCAAAATGGATCATGGAGGACAACCAAGGGGCCGTCTCTCAAAAGATTCCGGTCCGCCCCTTTGCAAAGATACAAGGACCCAATCTCCGTTAAGTTGATTGTGAGACTCCGGCACCCATTTCCGTGTTCAACGTGTGGGCTTCTGGGGATAGAAAAAACTCCTGGGAGTCTCTGCTTTTTCACCCCATGACGACATATTGTGCTGCTGTTTGGGCCCTGTCTCATTCTGGAGGCCAAGCTCTTTTCAGCAATGATTCTTTCCAAACAAACAGAAAGCTGGGCCGTGGCCATATTTGACAGGAGTTCGTTATGAAGGGATCGACATCAAAAATTATGATTTTTCTGATGGGGATCTTGACTGGCGTGATGGGCCTGGTGGTCTTCGCCATAGTCATGATCGCCACCCCAAATTTCAGGGACCATGTCAAGAATTTTGTCAAGAGCGCGCGGAGCCATCTTCCCGCCCTTCATGTCAAGGCCATCGCCCTGAAAGCAAAGACCCTCCTGAATCCTCAAGACGTGCCCCCCCGTCGGTTCATGACCTTTCCCTTTCCCGGATCAAGAGCGGAAAGGTCGCAGGGGATCCTGTCCTGGATCGCCCCCTTGTCGATGAGGGTGCAGCCACAGGATGCTCCTCCGGATACGTTGATCGGGAAGAGTGGATCATCGATGCCGATAAGTCTTGTTGGCCTCAAAGGGGAGACGTTGTCCTTTCAGGTTGTCCTGAGGGGACTCAGATCTTCCCGGAAGGTCAGGGTCCATCTTCTTCCCGCCGCATCCGACTCCGATTTTGGATCATGCATCAGGAGCCGAAGATTCCTGGAATTTTATGAGCATTTCAAGGCAAGCGCCATAAAATACGGACCGGTCAACACTCTCGATGTTCCCGACCCCTTGATTCCTTTCCATGATCCCTATCAACCGGGGAGGGTCATTGTCGATGGTGTGGATCTTTCCAAGGATAAAAATACCCCCGTCTGGATAGATGTCCGCCTTTCGCAACATTGTTTGCCGAAAACATACGATGCGACTCTGGTCGTTCAAACTGCGAATCAGGTCATACGCAAGACCCCCGTCAAGATAGAAGTCCTGAACGTCACCCTTCCTGAGAGGGTCGGACTGGACCGGTGGATGGAACTCTATGTCAGCCGGTTCTGGAAGGGGGGGATGATTTCCTCCCAGGAAGAATTCAGGCAAATGTATTTGAAAACGGTCCTTTTGGGACATCAGTATGGCTTTGCGACAAATGATGCCGGAGATATTCTGCCGGGAATTCAATGGGACTGGAAGACGGGAACCCCCCTGTCGGTCGACTGGTCCTACTACGACAACCTTTTTGGACCGATCCTCTCGGGACAGCTCACCGGGAAGTCCCCCAATGTGTGGTGTCTTCCGATCCAGACCTATTCTTTAGGTGTCGGGATGTGGGGAGGATTTACGATTCTTGGGTCCAAACAGTCTCCGATTTCGAGCTGGAAGGGAGTCCCCGATGTCGCCACCCAGAATCTTGCCAAATTGATCGTCGCCCACTGGAAAGAAAAAGGATGGCCGATTGACCGAGGGTTCGCCTACATCTTCGATGAGCCGATGCATAAGCTTTACTATTATGCTGACACCTACAAGCTTATTGCCAAAGAGGCCGACTCCTTGCACAAAGGGTCGAAAGATCTTCGCGTCATGATTACCGACACTCCTTATGTCTGGTACAGAAAACAGGCCGGCCATGATAAAAAAATCATGACCGGGAAGATCGATCTTTGGGCGGCGGCTGCAGAAACCTACATCCCTGAGCGCATGCAGGAAAGGCAAAAGAAGGGGGAACGAGTCTGGTTTTATCAGGGCGGGGGCCCCCCCTTCATCGGACAAAGTGACCTTTACTCGTTTGGCCCCGGGTTCCGCATGTGGTTCTGGACGGCCTGGAAATACCGTTCCAACGGTGTTTTTTACTGGGCCGACACCTTCTGGCACGGGAATCAAAAGGGATGGAACCCCTATCTCACTCCCGGAATTGGAGACGGAATGGTTTTCTATCCTGGGAAGCAGTTGCATTATATCGGTTTTCCGGACATAGACGGACCGATCCCTTCCATTCGCATGGCACAATGGAGACGGGGGTATCAGGATTACAAATATCTTTATCTTTTGAAGATGAAGGACAAAGGGAAGGAGGCGGACTCTCAGGTCAATGAACTCGTGCGGAAGGCTCTCAATGACGGAGGGTACCTCCCCTACTGGAATGATCCTCTTTGGCAAAAGCCCGGGAACTGGAGCCATGATCCCCAGGCCTGGCATAAGGCCCGCGTAAGAATGGCCCTGAAAATCGCCCATTATTACAACGAAAAACAATAAAACTCAATGCGATTGCGGAACACTCATCCCTGAGGGAGCGGACGAATATGCCAACAGGCTTTGACGAGAAAACGGCGTGTCAGAAAAGATCCCTCCAGAATTTTATTTTCAGGTTTGAACGGATCGCCTATGAACCTCTCTGGGGAAAAAGCTCTGTTCCTGTGATCGTTGGCCCAAACGGACTGCGCTCCGATCATTCTCGCGCCGGGGAGGGAACCCTTTCCTTTGACACCCTTGCCAACGCGTTTCCCGCGACTTACTTTTCACGCTACTCTGTTGTCAGGGATGTTTCTCTGACGGCCCATATTTCCGCGAAGGAAGCGCGCCTGTCGATCGTCCGGGTGGACGATCAAGGACGATATGAGCGGATTTCATGCGAAAAGATGACGGACTATCAGGGCGTATGGGAGTCGTCGCCTATTTCTCTTTCCGAAAAAACAAACGGGCGACTTTTTCTGGAGGTCCGTTTTTCCGGCCCTTTTTCGATGGAATCGGCTGCCTGGACGGGATCTGTCCCTTCCTTTCGACATTTTCCGGTTCTTATGTCCATCACCGCCTTCAAGAGAGATGATTTCGTCAAGGCCCTTGTCAAAGACATTCTTTCCTACGGTCCACTCAACGATTTTCCCCTCTCCATTCTCATTGTCGACAATGGACAGACGCTCTCTCGCGATCAGTTTCCCGATGATTCCCGACTGAGACTGGTTCCGCAAAAGAATCTCGGCTGCACGTCAGGATTCATGAAAGGGCTGATCGAAGCCGAATCTTCCGGTCAGGAATATATGGTCATTGCCGATGACGACATCGTGATGCCTCCTGAATCGTTGTTCCGGATGCTGACATTTCAGCACCTCGCGACAAAACCGTTGGTCATCGGGTCGGCAATGATCGTGATCCGGAAACCCAATATCCTTTGGGAGCAAGGAGGGCGAGTGTTAAGGAAAGGCCTCTGTAGCCTTGAGACACTCAACAAGGGACTTGATATCGAATCAACGTCACAGCTCTCCATGGCCTATGAAGTCAACACGATAGATTACACCGCCTTGTGGTTGATGTGTGCGCCGGTTGGCTCTCTTTCCTTTCTTCCATCGTTTTATATCTACTACGAAGACATTCTTCAGTGTTTGCTTCTGAAGAAAAAAGGACTGGAGATCGTCGTTCCCCCCCATATCTATCTCTGGCATGCCACGCTCGAAAAGCAGGGAGCCCTCTGGAAGCGTTACCTTTGGGTAAGGAACGACTTGGTGACACGGCTGATCATTCCCGAGACGCTGTCCACTCTTCGGACCGCGCTCTCTTTTTTGCAGACCATTGCAAGGATTTTGGCGGCCTTCGACTATCAGCTCGCCGAGAACTACCTTCAGGCCTTCAGGGAAGTCATCATGGGGGTGGAATGGAGTCTGGATCCGGTCAACGAGGGTTCGTTCGTTCAGGAGCTGATTCAAAAAAATCCGAAGATTGATGATCTTTCCGATCGACTGTCCCCGTTGTTTCTTGAAGGGGCGAAAAGGCCGGGTTTGGGTCGAAAAATCCTGAGAAGAGCGATTTATATGGGGACATTGGGAAATTATCTGAATCCTTTTGCACGATCCTCCGACAGGGAGGGAAAACTGGCCTTCCGCCACCACAGTGATTTTGAAGGGTGGGGTTGGGTCAATTACAAGACCCTGGCGGCTGTTGACCGGGAAGGGAGGGGGTATGTCTGTCACCGGTCCCTGGAAAAGGCCATTGCGATCCTGATTCGGGCGCTCCCCTTGGTCACCTATTTTCTGTGGAACGCTTCAAGACTCAAGGAAGCCTACCGTGAATCCCTGGGATCTTACGAAAAGGCATGGAAAAAAGCCCTCTCCGAAAGTTCCTAGCTCCCTGTTCCCCCTCATGAAAAGAGATTTTTGGCATAAATATTGCTTACTTGCTAGGGCATTTCTGATGGGTCGACATTCTTGGGGGGACTTCAACAGTGGCACGTTGCGGCAGTCAGGGTCAGGCACGCGAAACAGGGGGACATTCCGTGAAATATGGTCCCCTCCCTGTCTCTGCCTCTGAATGTGTCACACCCCAAAAACCTCTTCGTATCGCCATCGTCACACCCGAAATCGTTGGTCCCTCCCACGGAGGGGTGGGAACGGCCTATCACGGACTGGCCCGAATCCTGGCCGATCATGGAAACGATGTCACGATTCTTTACATTCCTCTGGAAACTCCCCGGATGGACCGATTCCGGACCTGGAAAGACTCCTATGCCAAGTTGGGGATAAGACTAGAGTTGTTGTCGGAGCCCTTCCCCCGAACACTGAATTCCCTTTGGTCGAACGCCAAAAGAAGCTACCAGGTCCTGCAATGGCTCCTGTCAAATCCGTCCTTCGATGTTGTTCATTTTCCGGACGGAAAGGCTCTTGGTTTTTACCCGATTGTCGCAAAACACCAGGGACTTTTCTTCTCCCGGACGGATTTTGTCGTTGGTGCCCACAGCACGACGTTTTGGGATGCCGCGTTTTCCTTCGGAGAAAAGACCTACTACCAGGATTATCTCGAGCGGACTTACATGGAATCGGCCTGTGCCCGACTGTCGGATTTTCTGATCAGCCCCAGCCGGTTTCACCTGGAGTGGATGGAGCATCAGCTGGGCTGGACCCTGTCGGAACATTCCTATGTTCAGCCCAACATCATGTCCGCCACATTCCCGTCTCTGGCGGCGGGGACCCCTGAGAATTCAGACGGCTCTCAAAAAAAGGCGATCAGAGAGCTGGTGTTTTTTGGCCGTCTTGAGCGGCGAAAAGGGCTGTCCCTTTTTTGTGATGCCTTGGACCATCCCGCGATACGTGGCCGGAACGATTTTTCTGTCAGCTTTATGGGGCATGTCGCCTATATCGATGGGACGCCGGTTTCCGAATACCTCAGAGGCCGCTCAAAGCGGTGGAGTTTCTCGTGGAAAATCATTCCTCGCCTCGAACGGGATCAGGCATTGGCATATCTGAAAACTCCGGGACGGATGGCGGTGATTCCTTCCCTGTCAGAGACCATGTCCTACACCGTTCTCGAATGTCTTTGGGCAGGAATTCCATTTCTTGCCACCCGGGTCGGGGGAATCCCCGAGCTCATTCATGGCTCTGACCTCGACCGGGTCACCGTCGAGCCATCTCCGATGGGGCTGGCGCAAAAAATTCTTCTCGCCCTTGAAAAGGGATGGGCTCCGGCCCATCCCTCTTTCGACATCAACGAAAGCGGGCAGCGTTGGGTCAACTGGCATCACTCCCTGTCTCTTTCACAGCCTCCGCTTCCCGAGTCCATGGGGTCCCCCACGATCAGTGTCTGCATCGCCACGGATCCGCTCATCCATCCCATCGACCGGGATTTTCTCGATTCCCTCCATTCCCAGGATTATGCGGACTTCGACACGATCTTTGTCCATCTCGGAGAGGGTCCCTCCGTTGGCGAAGCCAAAAAGCCCAAAGACAAAAACGCCCCCGCTCCGGGGGAGACCCCAAAGGTGACCCACCTGACTCTCGACCAGGGAGGTCTTGTTGCCGCCCTCAATCTTGCCGCCTCCAGAGCGACGGGGGAATTTCTTCTTTTTCTTGAGCCGGGAACGTGCCTCAAGACAACCGGGATCACAAGCCTCAGCCACGTTGCCCATAAAACCAAGGCCGACATCGTGTCCTTTGCCACGGAACATTGGGGAGAGGGTCGGGACCGTTCGGAAAGAGGCGGTCTGGAGGGAGAGATTCAGATGCACTTGGGGAATGCCTTTTCCCTGGGGGCCTTGCACAATGTTTTCGGGGGACCGTCCTTTCTCGTCAAAAGAGAGGTCTTCATGCAGTTAAACGGATTTCGGGAAAATCTTCTCGAGGACTATGTCTGGGATTTTTACGCCCGGGCCAGTCTGAATTCCTATTCCATCGAATCTCTTCCGCTCCCCCTGGCCCGGGTGTCGAGGAGGCCAAAGTCAGATGGCCGGATTGGAGCTTTTGTTTACGAACACCCCTATCTTGAGCAGGTCCCGGACAAGTTTCGGGACTTGTTCCATTCCCTTCAGGCGACCCGATTCTTTCACGATCCTTCTCCTGACGGAACGTTCGAGAATGGTTTTGTCAATCGTCCCCAGGTCTTTGTGGACGAATACTGGAACTCGAAACTCTGGCGGCTTTTTCTGAAAGCGGGGAACCCGGTGCGACGCTCTGTGGGCCTTCCGGCCCTGTCCCCTCCGAGGGTTCGGACCCTGACGGAATCGATCCGCGCCGTTGGACAGGTTCAGGATTCTGTTTTTTGGAATGTTTTCAGTCCGTTTCTGAGGGGCTTGAGGAGGCTGAGACGCTCTTTGAGGCGCAACTGACAAAAAGACGCAAGCTGTGGACCCTCCCCCTGGTACCCTGGGGGAGGGTCGGAACCCTCGGCAAGAGACGCAGAAGGCCCTCGAGACCGTGCCCTCCGCTTTTCCGAGTGGGGCGTCTTTTCCCCCTTTCCGAGGGATCAGACAGCTGTCCCCCTTATTGGGTGGGGGGCGGACGGGGCGAGGGAGAGAGGGCGGAGGGATCGTTGGCGACGAACGGGAGAGCGGATCTTGTGGGAATGAGGAGGTGGGGATGAGTGTCGAGGTTTCGGTTGTGATTCCCTGCTATAGCGGAGGGGAGCTTTTGGGCGAGGCGGTCGAATCGATCCTGGGCCAGACCCTGAAAAATGTCGAGATTCTCCTGGTGGACAACAATGCCTCCGACGACACGCGACGTGTGGCCGAGCGTTTTGCAGGAAAGTGTCCCGACCGCATCACGGTCCTGCAGGAGCCCACCCAAGGAGTTTGCTCCGCCCGGAGCACCGGAATCCGGGCCGCCAAGGGGCGGTACATCGCCTTGCTCGACGACGATGACCTGATGGCTCCCGACAGGCTTGAAAAGCAGCTCCAGTGTGCAGAGAACCATCCTGAAGCCGCGATGATCCTCTGCGGGCAGAACAACATCGACCGGACGACCGGACGCCTTCTCGAAGAAAACGTCCTGGGCGCCCAGGGCGCCTGGCAGGAGCTTGAGTCGCTTGTGAGGAAGGCCTTCATGGTCAAGCTTCGGGACCGGAATGCCGAATCCTTTCGCTTCTTCCTTCCCTCCACGATGTTCTTTGCCAAGGACACGGCCCTGAAGGCCGGACTTTTCGATCCTCGCATGAACCCCTATTACGCAGAGGATGACGTCTTTTGCATGCGCATGTTTTTTCAGGGGCCCTTCGAGATCGTCCCGGAACCCCTGGTTTCATATAGAGTGGGGACCGGCTTTGAGAAAAAATTCAAGTCTTCGGAATTCCTTTTCTTTTCTCTCGTTCAGTTTGACAAGATGTTCCGTCTGATGTGGGAAAGCCTGGGGACCGATGATCCGAAGTCCCGGGAAATTTTCCGGGAAATCGCCGCCTATGAGCTGGAGCAGGCGCTCCGGAGGATCGTCCGATTTGCCGGCAATCCGAAGGACAAAAGAATGGTCCAGCGCCTTTCGATCCGGCTCTGGAAAACGCGTCCGTTGTCGATGAAGTATCTCAAGATGATGGTGAAGACCTTTTTCCCCCACCGCTCCCTTCCCCGCCTTTTCTGGTTCGACGGCTTTTGGGAAGGCTCCCTCGATCCCTCCCTGTCCCGTTGAAGAATCGTCTT